>JAITST010000473.1 GCA_031287585.1 Planctomycetaceae bacterium
TCTAGAGTATTAGGTTTGGGGGTTATGCTATTTATTTATGTTTTTTTATTTTCTCATTATTGGGATTGTTATCAGACATAATAGAACTATCGTCTGATGACACAAGTGGGGTTAGCGGTGGTTTTGTCATGGCATTCATCTTATTTGCTCTTATTCCGCACACGATAACGTGGTACTTCTTCATTAAGACGATGTGGGAATATATACCAGCACAATTTGCACCGTTTACGCCAAAGAGGATGGCTTGGTTCAGTATTATTCCTTTCTTTTCCATTCTTTGGAATTTCATTGCTGTTGCTACCTTACCTGTTTGCTTCAACAAAACTGTCGGAAAAAAAGTAGCCAAGCACCCTAACGCTGCAATAGCCATTTGTGCTTGGTGGGCGTTAAGTTACACTGTGGCTTTTGCAATTGTAGTTTACGATGCACGCGCTGGGGCTACTTTGTACACTGAGTTTCCTGCGATTGCAGCGAGTGAGAATAGTGTGATAATTGGAATGTTTCTCGACATAATTAATATGATTGTAACGCTAATATTTTTAGTAGGACTAATAGATATGTTTAGCCAGATGAGAGAAACGCAAAATCACTAGACTTGTTCGGTAACTTGAAAATAAATAAAAATAACAATTTCATACAATAATTTTGCCGCGAATAAATACGAATAATTCGTGTATTAGTGGCGACTGCCCTTTCCAAATTTATCATCCGACGAAAACGTATATTTTAAGTGCCGCATCTGCCTAGCCAATAAATTTTGCGCACTATGTTGGTGTGCAGTTAAGCAGATGTCGTTTGCATATCGAATGAGAAGATTTATGAAGAACGTTAGAATATACTCGTTACGTTTGAAAATTGTCCGTTTTGTAAAATGATACACCTTGTTTTCAATGGGCCAATACGGGTGAGTGATACAATTTTCAACTGTATTGAGTCTAATTTGGAAAAACGAAAAATGTATAGTTTGCTCACCAATTAATTTATGGAATTAAAACATAATTTTAACAAAGAACACCTCAGTAGCAACGCAACATACAGGTATTACCTAATTGGGAACATCGAACAGGTTTGACTATTAGGCATTGTTCCAAATTAGGTAATGTCCGTTTACTGCGGTGTTCTTTGTAAACATAAGGTTCTTATTCCACAAATTCATTGATAGGCAGGGTGTGTATCATTTGTTTATCCATGTAGGTTTGGTTACTAAATCACAACACATCGCGACACAAACAATTTCCAATCGTGTTCAGACAGAAAAAATTGAGACGAGTTATTCTCTGATGGATTCTACCCCACACTCTTCACCGCCGTCACTTCCGTATCGTGTTGCAACTGCCCCAGCAATCGTTGCGGTACACGGCATTTTATCGTTACCGTCTCGTCTGTATATTCCTTCGACAACACCTCGCCCTCTTTCGCCAACATCGCCGCGACACGTCCGTTCGCAACCGGCACCACTACCTCCAACAACAAGAACTCGCGGCTCAACGCATCCGATACCGCCGCCGTCAAACGGTCTAAACCGTCGCCGCTCCGCGCACTTACCGTTACCGCCGACGGATATTGCAGTTGTAACGCGCGAATGTTGTCAGTCGAAGCCGCGTCAATTTTGTTCAGTACAAGCAACGTGTCCTTCTCACGAATTTCCATCTCCGAGAGCACCTGATACGCCGCCGTGATTTGACGCGACACATCGTTGTCACTCGCGTCAGCAACGTGCAGCAACAAATCCGCTTGCCGTGTTTCTTCCAGCGTCGCACGAAAACTTGCAATTAAATGATGCGGCAAATCACGTATGAAACCAACCGTATCGCTCAACAAAACCGGTCCCCAACCCGGCAGCCGCCACTGCCGCGTCCGCGTGTCGAGTGTCGCGAACAGTTGGTCTTTCACAAACACATCCGCGTCGGTTAGTTTATTAAGCAACGTACTTTTACCGGCGTTCGTGTAACCGACAAGCGAGACCGTTCGTGACCGCTTACGCGCTTCGACTTCACGTTGCCGCCGCGAGTGAATTTGGTTTAACTCGTCTTTCAAATCGTTGATACGTTTTTGTGCGAGACGACGGTCAACTTCGAGTTGTTTCTCACCAGGTCCGCGAAGACCGACACCGCCGACACCCTGACGTTCAAGATGTGTCCACATACGTTTCAGTCGCGGCATAGCGTATTCGAGTTGGGCAAGTTCGACCGCGAGCCGTGCTTCGCTAGTCCGTGCGCGGCTCGCGAAGATGTCGAGAATAAGTTCGGTTCGGTCAATGACTTTGATTTTGAGTTCCTGCTCAAGGTTACGGGTTTGGGCAGGTCCCAAGTCGTTGTCAAACAAGATGAGATTCGCATCGACAACCGCCGCGCGTTCTTTGAGTTCTTCGAGTTTACCAGAACCGATATACGTAGCCGGCTCCGGCTTCCGGCGGCGTTGCACGATACGGTCAACAACAAAAACATTGGCGGCTTCGGCAAGACCGGCAAGTTCGTTGAGCGGCTCGTCACCAATACCTTGACCGTCAAGATAAACGCCAACAAGTATCGCCTTCTCGCTACCAACGCTATCGGTACGGGTAAGGCGGTCAGCGTGAGTGGAAGAGTCGAAACGCTCGGTAGTAGCCGCTGACGATTTAGTATCAGGTGAAAACGGAGTAAACGAGGAATTTTTCATAACGTGCTGAATTTCCAAATGGTATGTACGGTAAAAACAGTTACAATTGCAAACAAGTAATCATAACAAATTGTAAATTTTATACAACCCCTTACGGGCATCCCTTTGAAGGTTAGGCGGATGAGACATTTTTTATGAAAGTTAAGGGTGAAAATGAAAAGTGCGGTCAAAAAATGCCGACCGCAATCCGACCGCAATCTGTCGCCGTAAGTCCCGTGAAATTGCGGGCTTGGAGAGATTGCGGTCAAAAATAAACTGTATGAAACCGCTTGCGGCGTTCCCTCCGGCATCTTCCGTTTGTTTCGGCAGAGAGAACCCGTTTTTTGATTGGGCAACCAATACCCTGCCGGTTCGCCGTATGGTCGCACGGGGCGCAACGTGTGGCGAAGTTTCGCAGAGTTCGACACGTTGGACGGCTTCGCAAAGAGACGCACACACGGCGAACGGGTGGCGAAAGGGCAACGAGAGTGTGGGCTACGCTTTACAAGCGTCAGGTGCGATAAACAACACCTGACAACAGGTAGCGGACGAGCGATTTATCCCGCGAAAGCGGACAGAATAAATCATACTACCAGAAATCTACTCAAAAAACGATGATTGAACGGCTTTTTGTTCGTGTTTTTCTTGACTTTTCCAAAATTTGACATAAAATTCCTAAAACATTCACGTTTTTCACGAAAAGTTACTATGAAAACACAAAAAAATCAATCAAAACCATCGGGCTATAATGCACTGATTGAAAAGTTTCAGTTGGATGTTGTTCCAAACTGGCACCAGTCATTTATCGCTGATATCAATGCTCACCGTATCGTTCAAACAAACGGAATTACCGAAGAGACCTATCCGAACCGCTACGCACCAGAGGATTCGGTTAGCGGACAACTCGAATTTGCACTCAAATATGATGGAACGAACCTCGGAATTCTTGCCAGTATTTTTCACGTTGTCAAACCCAAAGTTCTGGAAAAATATATCCAGTCGAAACCCAAAGGCAAGTACGCAAGGCGACTATGGTTTTTCTATGAGATGTTAACCGGTAAAAAACTTGCCATTGATGATTTGGATACCGGCGGTTACATTGATGTTCTTGAATCGAACGAGTATTACACATTGTCGAAATCCCAACCAATACGTCGACAACGGATAAACAACAATCTTCTTGGCGATGCCCGCTTCTGTCCGATGATACGGCGAACAGAAACGTTGAAAACTTACGAAACGTCTGACTTGACAAAGAAGTGCCGAAATATTCTGACAGCGTATCCGCCGCAGTTACTCAAAAGAGCGATGAGTTATCTTTATACAAAAGAAACGAAATCGTCTTTTGAAATCGAACATCTCAAACCGAGTTCAACTCGAACCGAACGTTTTATTGCCTTACTCCATTCTGCTGAAACAGAAGACTTCTGCACGAAGGCAAATTTGCTTGAACTTCAAAATCGAATCGTTGATGAGCGATTTCAGGATACGGACTACCGCAACATTCAAAATTACATTGGTGAAAGTGTTTCTTGGCAATATGAAAAAATTCATTATATTCCTCCGCGCCCAGAGATTGTGCCAGATCTAATGGCTGGACTAGCGTGTAATCCTAATCTCTCTTGCCTTCTATTTTATAAATGATTACAATAGCGTGCAGTTATGTTTTTCATTAGACTTGTTCGGAAACGTGAGAATAGAGAAAATAAATATTTTAGTTAAGCAAAATATCCCGCATTTTTCAACAATTCCAACGCCCCGTTTTGGTTTCTGTCCTTGTCCAAGAATTTTGAAATGCTCAAGAATTGTCGGGGGGGGAAGTGAATTCGGGAGTAATTTTCGATAAAACGAAATGAAAAATGTAGCAACATTTTTCCAAAATACTATCAAGAGCGATAAAATCGTTCAAATGGTGAAATCAGCGCATATTGGTAGCGTGGACTGTTCTTTGACAATCAGATAAAATTAGATTCGTTCCACACGAATAATTGGTAAATGTTGTCGTCCTTCAAGAAAATCAAGACGAACATTTATCTTCGCTCCTGCCCTTCCTGCGATACACATTCGCGGCGAGGCACACGGTGTTTTATGTTTTGCTAATGGTCGAGTTTCGATTCGCGGTTTTGCGTTTGCGGGATGACGATGAAAGTACACTTCGTTAGGTGTTTTGCCTAAAAGTGTCATGTGAGGTCGATATTCATTGTACCAATTGAAAAACAGACGAGTTTCATTTGCCATTTCGTTTTTTGATAATGGTACAAGTATTCGTCGAGTACAACCGTCTTTGTAGGTTAAGATAACTCGTTCCGTTACCGCTATTGAGCCGTGTTTACCAACAGCACCAAAACGTTGCTTGATTTTATTATCGTTACACCAAGATTGAAATTCCGCAGATACGAATTGTGTCCCTTGATCCGAAATAATGTATTTCGGTTTCACTGCGTTGTCATTGCAAATACGATTCATTGACGAAATGATTTGCAAGGATGTGGGACATTGTTCAAAAACATTGAATCCCATAATACGTCTGGAATAGTGGTCAATGACAACCATCACGTACCACGCATACGGATGAACTTGTGTCATAGCGTTGGGCGACCAAGGTGTCCAAAGACCATCGGTTGTGGGAACAACAGTTAAGTCAACGCTCCAAACATGGTTCGGATACCACGCTTGAACGGTTGGTTTATCCGGCGTTGGATTGGGTGGCGATAACGGTTCCGGCGGCGGAATCGGCGGTTCATCAATGATTCGTTTGATTGTACTTGCAGACAGATGCAAACCAGCCCGGCAAAGAATATCGGCGATTTTGAAACGTCCCAACATTGGACAATACGATTTGAATTGTTGTACGATATAACGAACTAAGTCAGGATAACGGGTCGGTTTTTCAGGCATCTGAACAGTTGGTTCGTCCTTGTCGATACCGCGAAGCCAGTTGATAATTGTTTGAACGGTGACTTGAAACCGCTTTGCCGTTTGTCCGTTAGTCAGACCACGGGCGGCACGAATCATTAGAATTTCCAGGCGTTCGCAAGACCGATAATGCGGACGCTTCTTGGAATCAAGCCGAGCAAATCGAGCGTCTTTGATTTCGATTTCACGTTGCAATAATCCGACTTCCGAACGTAGTCGGTCATTTTCAACACGCAAACGCAAACCGTCGCATTCCTTGCCATCGCCCCAGTTGGAAGCGTTGAGAATAACAATCCTCGCTAAAGCGATAACATGAAGAATTGCAAGAAGAGTGTAATCAGTCCAACCCTTCGGTAGCGGGATATGGGGAATGACCGGCGGGGCGAGAATGATGTCGGTTTCTGGTAGAATTGTAGCCATAGGTATCCAAAGTTGTTGAATGATTTCGGAAGAAGCAAGTCTGATGTACTACTCTACCACAAGAACAGTATTGAAGAAAAATTTTTTTGAAGGATATCCCTCTTGCCAAAACTTGCTTTATAATGTAGAATACTCGAATGAAGAATCAACGTAGCGAAAAACAGGACAAATCACAGCCCGGTAATATTTACGATGCCTTCGCGAAAAATTTCTTCGGGCGGGTGGTCGTGTTTGCCGATTTTTTGCGGCATTACGGTGACAGAAAATTTGTTGACGAGGTGAATTTATCGAAAATCCGTTTGGCACCGACGCACTACATCGGCAAAGACGGCGTTGAGCGGATTGTCGATTTGGTGTTCCAATGTCCGCTGAAACACGGCAGAGGAACGCTGACGGCAGTGATAGTGTTTGAACACCAAAGCGATTCGCTCGACGAGATTCCGGCAAACTTACTGAAATACATCAGTGCAATATGGGACGCTGAAATCAAGGCGAAGACGAGAATATTGTCGTCACCTTATTTTATTGTGCTGCGGACAGGAAAAAGACCGCACAAAGGACGGAACCCGTAAATGGCGGACTTCGTTGCAAAGTCGAAAAGCGGTTGCCCGCTTGGAATGGTGCCGGAATTTGATTATGATGTGGTGGATTTACCGGCGCATGATTTTTCAAAGTTGACTGGTAATGCCGTTTTACGGTTGGCACTGGGTATTTTGAAAAAGACCGTTGAAGGTTTGGAAGACGAATTTGCCGAAGCGATGTTGCCGTTGACAGAAATTGCCGATGAAAAGGAAAGAATAGAATTAACGAAAGAGGTTCTCGTTTACGTAGCCAAAGTTATGGCGGTTCACAACAAGCGTCTGGATGACTAAAAAGTTAAACAAGCATTGAAACCTATTTTTTACGAAAGGACAGAAAATATGATTATGACAATTTTTGACGAAAAGGTTGAAGAAGGATATAGGAAA
>JAITST010000188.1 GCA_031287585.1 Planctomycetaceae bacterium
GCTTTTTGAAACTCGTTTGACCGTTCTTTTGCGAGACCGCTCCGATATATTCAAAGCCGCATTGTTCTGCCGTGTTGATAATCAAGTCCCAAAACTCCGAGTCTTTATGGGCGAAAACAAACGAGAGCCAACTCTTTGCTACTTGAGTGATTACTGCCCAGAATTAAACTGTACCAATTTTTCCCAATCAACGTTCCCATCGGATTTACAAAATTTGTCGATAAATTCCATTGTGAAAAGGTTCAAACGAGGAACGTACAATTCCAAAAACTTTTCATTTCGTTCTTTTGCCTCAAATCCAAGCGGCTCGATAATTTCACGATAAAGGTTATCATCTCCTGATATGAATTCCCAAAATACTTGCCCGCAATACTTGAAATAATCACCTTTGTCTGGATTATTATCCTTGCCGTAGCAACAACCATTCACGGCAGTAATTTGCATTTTACTATTGCTCGTCCGTAGCGTTTTCTTTGCAGTTACAAAACTCGCCCGCATCTTCTTAACTTGGCTGGAATTACCCCAATTCGGGCCCGATTTGATACTGACAATATAACGAATTTTATTTTTGTCAAATTCAAGGTCAATACCTTCGATACCAGATTTCCAACCGCTATAAACTTTACCGTTGACAAAAATTGCCAAGCGTTCCAACCAATCGCCGAAGATGGTTTCTTCGTTTGAAGAAAGAAAAGCATCCGTAATTCCCTTGACAATTTCGCCTGCGGATTCAAATGCTTTGGCTCGAAACAGATATGGATTTTTCTTTTTCAACACCGTCGAAAGTTTCAGCAAGAACAGACGAGATTGGTTCATACCAATCCATTTTGTCTGAAATTTTATCAACGACTGACTTGAGTTCCTCTTCCGTTAATTTACGCCCAAGTTCACTTTCGGCAACTTCTTGAATGTCTTTATAGCATACGGAGTAAAAAATTTTGTTTCGCATAGTTTTATGAATAAAAAACGTGTTGACGATGCCACTCTACCGATTTCTGATGCGGTAAAAGCGTGGTGTTACTTGGCAATAAAATAGGTTTTTGATTTGTCAATGTGTCCCGAAAATAATCATATTCGCCGATTTTACCATAATTCTTCGGCAAGCGGGTAATCTGGGACGAAACGATGATTTTACAATCGTTGGACAACGAGAACCAGCCCGTATCAAAAGCCCAATGGTGTAATCGGCATAAAGCAATACCATTTAGCACATCATCCCGACCATTGGCACTATGCGGAACAATATGAGCCGCCTCGACTTCCCACGCCATAAAATCAGGTGTTTGCATTTTCAACCCGCAAACACAACATCGGCAATCATACGATTCAATGACCGCCTGCCGAAAACCTCTTGAACGAATACTTGTTTCTCTCGTAATCGTTTGTGTTTTCTTTTTGGTATCCAAAGGGTTATAATCTTTCGGACGTTCAATATCAATCAGTTTTTTTATTTCTTTTTGAACTTCATACGACTTTACGAGCAGATTTTCTTTCTGTTCGGAAGATATATTAAGCAGTCGTAGGGCAGCATCAAATCCTTTTTCCGTTAGCATCCATTCTCTTCTGTTTGTAAGTTGAACTGTCGTTTTAGGGTTTGTTACAAGTTTTTCTTTTGCGAGGGAATCCGCAGCACGGTAAAGCAATCTGTGCCAAAGCGGTGTTTTCACAATTCGGTTTTCTTTTTGATAAACTCGTTCAAGAACGGCTTCTCTTTGTTCTTGATTGAGAGAAAATAAACCGGCAATTTCGTTGACAATTTCCTCACTGGAAGCAAACTCTTTGATAATACCGTTGTGTTTAAGCAACGTTATTAAAAGGGCTTTTTCTACTTCCGCCCTAGTCGGCATTGCCAACTGTTCGAGCATTGTTCCTTCATAACTCATTGCCATTCCGTTTCACTTAAATTCGATAACCGCCTATGTTTCCAATCACCCATCGGAACCATTACGGCTTCTTGGTACATATTAAATTTACGTTCCTTATTAAATTGTAAAAGCCGTTCCCAAGCATCCCTGAATCGGTTTGACCATTTACCCGGATAGCAATTTTTTTTATGCCATATAAATTCTTCAGTCCAAAGCCACCCTTGCTTTTTCATTGCTAAAATCAGTTCGAGAACATACGTACTCCGTTCAGCATCAACAACCTTCTCTTTGATATTAAGTACAAACGTCCCCGTCGGCTTCAAAACACGTAATAGTTGCTCTGTAACCGGTAAAAACCATTCAACATACTTATCGGGATGAATTCCACCATAAGTATTTTTGCGCTGATCGGCATAAGGTGGCGAAGTAATTATCAAATCAACAGTGTTATCCGGTATCTGTCTCAACACTTCTTTGCAATCGCCAAGATAAATTTCAGGTTTGTACAGTATCATAATATATTCGTTATAACGAGGAACGCATATTTTTTCGCAACTTTCAACCGGTGAACCGGGTAGAGTAGAAAGCACGAAGCCCAAAACTTGCGATTTGAATTTGATTGTCGGACGTATTTTACGGCAGAAAGGGGGTGAATTGCAAGAGGTTTGCAGGGGAATGGAGGAACATTCCTATTCCGTTTTGCACGTTCTTTCCCGGTTTCCGATTTTTTTAGCCACGAATTGCACGAATAACACGAATGAATTTAATGACCAAACACTTTATTCGTGAAATTTCGTGTCATTCGTGGCTAA
>JAITST010000510.1 GCA_031287585.1 Planctomycetaceae bacterium
GTATCAGGCAATTGACCCTTATCCGTTGGCGGTTACGGAACGGGTGGAGCGGCTTAATTATCAATTTCAGACGGCGGACGATTGGGTTGCGGTGAACGATGCTAAAATAAAATTGGCGAAAAAAAATTCACGTCATTATCTCGAAATTGAATCCACCGGCGGCGACCCGTACTTGCATAGTCCGTCGATAACGAAGTTGCTCGCAGACGCGAAACAACCGCAGATAACCGGCTCATTTGAAATTGAGTTATCAATGTCACTCGACCACATCACCAACGGACAACTTTTCTGGACTTCTACCAATTCGCCCGCGTGGAACGAGGCAAACTCAGTTCGGTTCTCGATTGACAAAGCCAACGAAAACCGTAAATACATACTTCGCGGTAATGCCGACGGTGAACTAACAGGTTTCCGTCTCGACCCGTGCAGCGAAGAAGGTCACGCGGTTTTATCCGGTTTTTCGTTACGTCAAATCGTCTATCAATCGCCGGATAAAAAAGTAAAACCGGTTCCGTTCATCGCGGAGACATTCGAGTTGGAAGGTGAAACGAAGAGTATCACAAACGTCGATAAGTCTTTACGATTCGAGTTTCAAACCGATGGCGGCGCGGCGATGTTATATCGTAACGAAAAGAAAGTTGCGGTAGTCGCGCCGCTTGTCTCGTATGACGACAACTTACCGATAGCGGGAGAATTACCGACAACGGCACGCAGGCGGGCAAAATTGAAGTTGAAAGATTTTGATAATGGTACTTGTTTTTTCACCGATGAAACAGATAAGAAAGACTATTTATATCTCATATTTAGTTTTGTTGTTAATGACACTTTGAGTTATAGACTTAAAGCAGATAATGTTCACGGTCCAATCTTCCGACCGCTTGGTACAATGGAACAAGCGTTGTTGCCGGGTGTAGAATATCTCGAACGCGGCGAATGGTCGTCGTCAACCGCCGACATTGAGACAGCCGAACACGTCCGTTACTCACCGAAGTTGTTGCAAGTAACAATGCAATTCACTGCAATCGCGACAGATAAAGTTACGTTAGCGATGCTTTACAATAAGCCAAGAAACTATCCAATCTTCGCAACACCAAACTTTCTTGATGCTGACCCGAAGGGACACCGTCTAAATATATATAGTGGTAGTGAACAAAACGTACACGTTCGTATTACCGGCGCGTGGAGCGATACTAACCGAATCGAAAACGCGATAGAATGGGCTGTGAAGACTGCGGATGAACGCGGAGGTTTACCACCGTTGCCGCAGCGTCCGCGTTCTGCTGACGAACAACGTCAACTCAATCTTGACGGTCTAACGAAGTCAAAAATATTCGCTCCCGACCGCGGCTGGAAGCACGCGTACATTCCCGGTAATCCCGCGTTTCCGCACACTTTCGGTTCGGACTACGCTTCGACAATTTGGCAAATCACCGGCAAGTTGCCCGAAACACCATACATAAGTTTCGGCGGCTCGCACCTCGAAAATTCCGCCGCGTTCTTCCTCGTCGGCAAAGCGGCAGAATGGCACGATGTTATGATGAACCGTTCGGCGGAACTTCGCAGGTCGCAGAAGGAAGACGGCTCGTTTGAGTATAACGGTAAGTACAACAAAGGTCACCGGGAGAAAACCGCGTCCGGTCTTGGCGGCTATAAAACGTTACAACTTTGGGAACTCTGGCGGCGGCTTGGTCAAACGGAATGCCGCGACGCTGCGATTCGCGGCACGGAAGCGTTGAAACGATTCCGCACTCCGCGCGGTGCGCAGACGTGGGAACTCTCGCTTCATACGCCGGACATAATGGCGTCGGCGTGGTGTACGCTCGCGTTTCTGTATGCGTATGAGGAGACGGGCAACAAAGAATACCTCGACCTGTCGCGGCGGTGGGCGTTGTCGGGTTTACCGTTTGTCTATCAGTGGCAAGACCCAAAGTGTCCGGTAATGTTGTACGCGACAACGCCGGTATTCGGTGCGACAAGTTGGATAGCCCCGAACTGGATTGGGTTGCCGGTTCAGTGGTGCGGTCTTGATTACGCGGAAGCGTTGCTGTCGCTATCGGAACACGACAAGACATTCGACTGGCGAAAATTGGCGGAAGGAATTTTGATTTCCGCCGAACAACAACAGTATCCGAGCGGTGAATCAATCGGCTTGTTACCGGATTCGTTCACGTTGTCAACGCAACGCCGTAATCCGGCGGACATCAGTCCGGTGGTGTTAGAACGTTTGCGCCGCCGTCTGGAAAACAAATTGCCTGACCTCGCGGTAGTTGTAAGTGAAGATAAAAAGAACCGAATAGTTTCACCGTTCCCCGCAAAAATAGAAGGAACAAAGGTGACAATCAACGCAACAAAAGGACAGTCATATCATGTGTTGTTGAATAACAAAACGGTAGAGATAACGGATTCGGCAGGGGAAGATGTTTTGGATTTTTGAGATGTTGCCGATTACGATATCTGTTTGTAATACGTATTAAAAACAATTATTACCCCGCAGGTTTTGTCAATACTTTTTTATTTTTGGGCATATAAGAAAAAAATTTTTTACGGTAGAATGTACCCGCGGTGCGGTCACTTCTTTGCGTTCATCTCAACAATCTAAAATCAACCAACGTTCCCTCAAAATGTTTCGATTCCAATCTTACTACCTACTCCTACTCATCATACCGCTGGCGTTTCTCTTAATCGCGCGGCTGCGTCGGCGGGCAGTCGGCGTATTGTTTGGTGACTTGCGGCGTGTGAGTTATGTACCGAAAACATTGCGTCAACGGCTGCTGTTTATCCCGCCGTGTCTGTTGTACTCCGCGTTACTGCTGTTGATAATCGCAATCGCGCGACCGCAGGCTGGACGTGACGAATACCGTGTACGGCACGACGGAATCGCTATCGCGTTCTGTCTCGATAAGAGTGACTCAATGAAAGCGGTTGACTTCCAAATCGACGGTAAACGTGTTGACCGTCTTGAAGCCGCAAAGCAAACGTTCCGCGATTTTGTAATTGGTAACGGTAAAAAACTAACAGGCAGACCAGACGATATGATAGCGGTACTTGCGTTCGGCGGTTACGTCGATACGTGTTGTCCGCTAACAGCCGACCATCAAACGTTAATCCGTTTACTAGACAGCATCCAACTGCCGCAACCGTTGTTTGATAATCGCAATCAGGTGATAATGCCGGGTCTGTATCAGGAGGAAAGCCGAACTGCAATCGGCGACGCAATCGCGGCGGCGGTTGAACGGCTGCGCGGGTCAACGTTAAAAAGTAAGGTAATAGTGTTGCTATCAGACGGTGAGCAAACAACGGGAGCGTTGACACCAGATGAAGGAGCGGAAGTGGCGAATACGTTTGGAATAAAAGTTTATACAATAGCAATCGGCACAACAGGTCTCGCACCGTTTCCAGTTTATATGGGAAACAAAATGTACTACGAACAAAGACCGGTAGCATTGGACGAAGAAACGCTGAAAAGAATAGCCGAAAAAACCAACGCACGCTACTTCAACGCAAGAACAACAACAGCACTCGAAGAAGTTTACGCGGAAATAGACAAACTGGAAAGAACAGAATACGAAGGAAAAACTTACACCCAATACGCGGAACTATACCAATACTTTCTGATTCCGGCGATATGCTTATTACTAATCCGATGGACGCTGAACACAACAGTATTACGAGTCGTGGAGTGATACACATTCCAAAAATTCACGATGATAAAATGCGTAAAATACGGCATCATGAAGTTGTCGCGAGCAAACCTTATTTGGAAAAACGTAAGACACACAACTATTGAGTTTTTTTTCACAGATAGTTAAGGGTAGGAAAGGATAGTTTTCTGTATTCTACCCTTAACTATCCTTACCTACCTGTGAAAAATGACTTTGCAAAGTCGTTGTAAATTGGTGACATCGTATTGTGATTTTTGAGAAAATACAGTGAGTAAAAAAACTCATTTTATTGTGAATGGTTCCGTATCCGCTCAAACTCCCAGCGGTCAGGGAAAGTAGAGGAGGGTGTTTCAGTTAAATTCGCCTTATCGAACGAGCTGTCGTACCGAATCAACATTTGAACATCAAAAAATACAACAACTTTTCTCGATAACAATTTTGTATAAAACACTTTACGGCAAATCGTATCAAAATCGCCCTGCTAATTTTGACGGGAACTCCAGATTTTATAAGTAAGATGAAGATTCAATAATCGTATCACACAACGTGTTTGAGTGTGAAGTATGTTTTGTTTTCACCGTTTGATTTGCCGAATGTTATCTTCATCGTACGAATTTCTTCATCGCTCGCGCCATCGAAGCGGGCGAGGCGTTGAGCGTCAATTGCGTATTGACGTAAAGCTGTTTCACTGATGTAACTGTTATTTAACTCGGAAGGGTATCGCTTAAAAGCATTCATCTTGAATTCTTGTTG
>JAITST010000058.1 GCA_031287585.1 Planctomycetaceae bacterium
ATCGGATTAACACAGCGTTCCCTCACTGGTTTTGTGACAACTTCAAAAAGTATAACACTGACATCAACTCCTGTCCGGTTGATCAACACGAGTTGATAGCGTTAATTGCACCGAGACCGGTTTACATAGCAAGCGCAACCGAAGACCAATGGGCAGACCCGCGCGGCGAGTTCTTGTCAGGAGTTTACGCCGACGCGGTCTATCAACTACTGGGAACGAACGGTTTCAACGGAGTAACAGAAATGCCGGAGCCGGACAAATCGGTAGGCGGAAAAATATCGTACCATATCCGAACCGGCAGACACGATATACTTGAATTTGATTGGATTCAGTATATGAATTTTATTGAGAAGCAGTGGTAAGTATTGTACCCAAGCCGGTCAAAAATTGCCCTCGTGCGATGTGTGATAACACGATGTACTATAGTAACAAGGGTTATCGTTTTACAAAGCGGACAATTTTTCAATCGTGTTCGGTACAAATGCCTCACTGCCCGTTTCTCGCAATGCTAAAACCGAGTACGGCGGCACTGCCTACATTGTCTTTTCCGTGAACTACGTCTATGGATTCGATAACCGATTCAGGATGCGGGTTTGTCCATTGTTTTACGTAGGCGACTGCGGTTTGGTCGGTTCCTTCGTACTTGCGAACCCCGCCGAGTGTTGCGCCGCTGACCGCATTGACACTAATACGTGAATTATCCCCGTTCAGTGCGTGGGCTGCTTTTCCTCCGTTTATGTTATTTTTCTTGAAATTTTTGAAATTTGGGGTTGCTATCCCTTGAAGTATTTTTAATAGTTGTTAAACTTTTACTGGGTGCTTGCTTTTTTATGGAAGAGCGATTTGCCTTTGTTGTTTGTTTTTTTTGTTTTATTAACGCTATTATGACGGAGAATTTCTTATGTCATCTTATAACATGTCTTCTGTTTCCAACGAGTATCCCGCTGATGGGCAACCTGCGGAGAGTAATGATGCTGCCGCGAACGCTCCGGCGGAGTATGTTTTCTCGTGGAAGTGGCTTTTGGGTGGAATAATACTGTTTGCGAGTATTAGTGTCATTTTTGCCAGTGCTTATTTTTATCAGGCACGCAATATGTCCAATTACGTTCTGCAAGCGTCAGAGCAATTAGAGAAGGAAGGTCATCTTACGGAGGCGGTTGACTTGCTTGACACGTACCGTTCGTCGCACCCTGAGGACACACGTATCTGGCAGCGGCTTACCGAATTGTTCAACCGTGTCATCGCCAGCGAGGGTGTTGGCTTCGACCGTTATCAGAAGGCGATTGATGTAAATCGCAGCATGAAGGCACGGCTTGAGGGTAAGGACTTGCTCGAAGTCACAAGCCATATTATGAAGTGGGAATGGGATCGCGGGTATCAGGACAATGCACTCACCGAAGCACTCGAATTGTTTATGCAATGTCAACGCCAGAATATCCCTCTTGAAACATATCCGCTCGCGTGGCAGATTTATACAAAAATAAAGTTCAACGCAATGCTGTTCGGAACGGCTTACCGTCCGAGTGATATGCAGGATGCAGCGTTCCCGCAAACGATGGATGCGCTGCTTGATAAAACTTATAGTCTTGACCACACCGACGTTGAACTTGCGGCGTTGTACGCAGAGTTCGTGCGGGCATACGACAATCAGGTTTACCGCGAAAATTCCAGTAGTACGTTTTCTGATTTGACGGAAGAACAACGTGTTCGCAAGGCGGATGAAATTATTGCTACGATTGTCCGCGAAAACGCAAGTAATCCTGCCGCGTATCTTTCACGTTACTTGTACCGATTGCGTCACACTCCCGGTATAATCGACTATTTAAGACCCGGTCTCAATGAAGACCTTGCAAAGGCAATCGAACTCGAACCGGGTAATATCTACGCACGTATTCAGGCGGCGAAATACACCGCTGCACAGGCGGGTGTCGCGAAGAAAAACGGTGACAACGAAGCGTACAATCGCTTGTTTAAGGAAGTTATTGAACACTATGGGGCGATTTCAAAGTACCACGCGAAAAACGTGATAGGGTACCGTTATCAAGGCGACTTGTATTATCATCAGAATGAGGTTAGCAAGGCGATTGAGACATGGACTGAAGGAGCAGAGAAGATAAAACCGTTAGTTGATACGCAGTTACACGGGCGGCTAATTTTAGCGTTGCTCGACACTGGCAATACCGTGAAAGCTCAAGAAGAACTTGACAAGTTGGACAAGTTCTTACGAAACTTCAACGTTGGTGCCGGACAAAATGTGGCGTTGGAAAAACAAACGAATTATATCCGCCAGTTGTTACAAGCGAGACTGTTCGTTTTGGAATCGAACCAACTGCGAAAGCAAGCCGGAGCCGCACGCGATAAAGGAGAAAAAGATAAAGTTGTTCAGTTGTACAAGCAATCGCTCACGAAGACCCGCGATGCTGTGGTTATTTACGAGAAGATTCTTGAGCCGTTCGGTCACTTTATGTCCGACTATTCAATCGAAACGGACAACGTTTATTACCAGATTGTTGCGTCCGCGTTTTTGACATACGCACAAATTTTGTCGACTGAGGATAAGTGGACGCAGGCAGACCAGATGTATGAAAAAGCTGCACATCTTCCGGTGTACTACGACCTCGCGATGCTTGGTCATATCTCGGCGTTACAGCGTTTGAACCGTACTGACGACGCGATGTTGGCGTTGAGTGAAGCACTAAAACACAGCCCGGATAACGATTCGTTGCGCATCGCGTATGCACAAACATTGTTCAAAAACGAGATGTCGCAAAGTCCGAACATACGTAACTTCGATTCTGTTGAAGCGGAGTTGACGAAATTGGACGGTAAAAAGTCAAAATTACAGCGTCCATGGCTAATCGACATTATGCGAATCCAGATGCAATATACGATAGACAGTTCGAGTAACGACCCTGATAGGGCGGTCGCGTCACAACTGATAGCAATCGACCAATATAAGAAGTTAGAAAATATGCCGATGCCGAGTGCCGATGGTACGCCGTCAACGCAAAGGTACGCTGACAATCTTGATTTCCTGACAACTCTCGCGGGTATTTATAGTTCGCTCAGTAACGTTCACGAGTTTGAACGTGTGACGAAGTTGATGCGGGAGATGCCGAACGGTTTGGTTCCGTACTATTCTGAAATGATTAATGACGCGGTTCGTCGCCGTGACAAGGAAAATATCGAATCGTTTGTCAACGCCGCGATTCGCGACACGAATCTCAACGATATTGACAAGCAGCAGTTCATCACGATACAACGAAATTTGCAAACGATGGGTGACGTGAAAACGTCTGAACAGATGTACAAGACTCTCGAACAGGAGTTTGCTAGTAACCCCGACGCGCTCGGTTTGCAGGCAGTTTTCACACTAGCGAATAACGCAATTGACCGTCAGGATTGGCAAGCCGCGCAGACTTACGAAAACCGTCTCAAACTGATGGAATCGGCGGAACGCGGCACTTACTGGCGGTTCGTTCAGGCACGCCGTATTCTGAATGACAACCCGCAAGCAGCGGATTTTACGACTGCGAAACAGTTGCAGCAAGCCATCGTGAGTATTGACCAGAGCTGGGATAAGGCGTATGTTCTCGGTGCGTTCATCGAGGAACGAATGCCGTTGCAAGAAGGTGATACCGAAGTCGCGCGGCGTGACCGTGAAATCGACCTTTACAAGCACGCAGTGAGACTTGGTAACATCTCGCCAGCAGTTTGGGATGCACTACTTGGATTATTGATTCGTGCCGAACAGTTCGACGAGGAAAAGGCGTACCGCGAACAGGCGATTATTAAGAAAATCGCGATTCGCTCGAATCAAGGACGTTTCCCGCAGCCGTATGACCGTTTTTATCAGGCGGTATTTCAGGTTCTTTTAGACACAAAGAAGGACGACAAGGAACGTGTTGAGGAGGCAGACCGTCATGCTCGTTCGTGTGTGTTGTTGGCGCAACGGCGGAAAGAAAACGAAATTTTAATTCGCGACTTAAATTCGGTTTTCGGGAAAATGTTTATGGACGAAGGTTTTACAGATGTCGCCGAAAAATACTTGCGTGCGGTAAGTACGTCTGGCGGGATTTTCGTTTATCCGCTCGCGGTTTGTTATGCGAAGAGCGGACGAGTTGACGATGCGTTTATGTTGTTGCTTGATGAGATAGACAGGATGCCGTTGTCGATTTCCGCGTTGGTGCCGTCGATATTGGTTTTGTTGGAACAGAGACGACCGTCGGAACAAGTTTTGGACAGAATCGACGAACTTATGATGATGATTGAAAGCGGCGAACACGACGTGTTGGCGGGTACACTCGACAAGACTGATTCCGAACAAGTCATCGAATTGCCGGTGACGAAACGAGTCGGGAGCGTAATAATACGTTTCCCCGGTCAGGAAGCGGTTCCTGACCCGTCCACTATCAAACCGTTGATAGTGGAAAGAACTCAACTCCCGCCAGCGATACAAGAAACGCCAGCGGAAGAGGGGAAGGAAATAGAAATCCCGGAACCGGTTGTCCCGTCACAACCGCCCGCGGTACCCACGATGTGATTACGTTATCCAAATGGATAGCGTGGTAAAGTCCTTTAACGTGTGCTTTTGTTAATCGAACAGAGCGTAAATTACACATAAATCTAACCACTTTACCCGTAGGCATCACTGCGAGACACAACGTTTTACAGGTAGTGCCTACGGAGATTTTTTTACACATAAAACAATGAGACACCTCCTTTCACTAAAAGACACAACTTCCAAAGAACTGTCCCACATTTTGGACTTGGCGTTAAGCATCAAATCTGACGTAAAAAAGGGGATACGTAAACCGTTACTTGCGGGGCGCACGCTTGCGTTGATTTTCGAGAAGCAATCCTTGCGAACTCGTGTAAGTTTTGAAGCGGGGATGGGACAACTAGGCGGGACGACGTTGTTTCTCGGTGCTGATGTTGGTTTTGGCAAACGCGAACCAATGAACGATTTTAGCCGTGTTCTAACGTCAATGGTTGACGCGGTAGCAATCCGCGCGATGAAACACGAGACGGCAGTCGAGTTGGCGAAGTACGCAACGTGTCCGATAATCAACGCACTGACAGACTGCTCGCACCCGTGTCAGGCAATCGCGGATGTACTGACAATCAAAGAACATTTCGGTAAACTGCAAGGAATAAAACTCGCGTACATAGGCGACGCGAACAATGTGACGGTAAGTCTGATACAAGCCGCCGCGTTGTTAGGTATGTCGGTAAAAGTGGCGGCACCAAAAGCGTATCAGTTCAATTCAAAAAAATTGTCGGAAATAATGCCGGAAAAACAATTGAGTTCATTCTCGGTAGAACAAACCACCGACCCAGCCGAAGCGGCGAAAGATGCGGACGTGATCTACACCGATGTCTGGGTAAGTATGGGACAGGAAAAAGAGGAAGCAAAGAGGAAGAAAGACCTCAAAGACTACCAAGTGAACGCAAAGTTAATGAGAGCGGCAAAGTCAAAGGCAATCTTCTTACACTGTCTTCCGGCAAGACGCGGGTTGGAAGTGACAGAAGACGTAATAGACTCCCCCAAAAACCAAATAATTCCCCAAGCCGAAAACCGCCTACACGGTCAGAAGGCGTTATTGGTGTGGTTGTTGTCGTAGGGGATGAGTGAACTGTTATTCGGTACCGTTCACACAAAATAAAACCATTATTTCATAGTTTTACAAGTCAATTATGATATTCGATTAGATATGAGAATGTTAAGGCAACTTCTAAAAACTCCACTCTCTCGTCCAGCAAATTTCTAATTTTATGGGGTTTGCTGTTTTGGAATAGTAGGTTTTTAGAAGTTGCCTTAAGGTAATGCTGTAATATACGTTTTCATGGAGGGGTCTATGATGAAAATTTTTAATCAGATTTTGGTTGTTGCGTTTATATTCATATCGCAGTTTACTGTGTTTGGGCAGAATAATGATTCGGTAAAGAACGCCAATGATGCTGAATTTGATAGATTACTTCGCGAATGTATTCGTACCCAAAAGTATGAACAAGCGTTGTCTTATCTGAAAAAAGATGCAGATAAATGCAAAAAGAATAATGATATAATTGGATTGCAAGCGGCAGTTATGCTTCAATCCGCAATATATGAACTGCAAGGGAAATACAAAGAAGGTGTCAGATTGTTGAATGAATTTTCTGATGAGACGACGAAATACGATACCTTTCCAGAGTCGATGGCTATTCTTTTTCCAGTTTTAGTATGTATCAGAAATGAAGATTATAAAGGGGCTGCTGTGTTGCTTGATGATAGTATTGATAAAATCAAATCAAGTGTTACGGCGAAATTAAAAACTAATGAAAAACTGACTGACCAATTACGAATGGAAAGACTCCTTTTATCATTGTGTTATTGTTACAGGATGATCACAAATTTCATTATTTGTGATTGTGATATTACGTCTGTAAGTATTGGTCAGGTACGCGAAGATTTTAATAATTGTTTGATTGAGTTACGCGGTTCTGAATTGGATGCTAGTACAGAAGACAAAATCAAAGACACAATTATGCCCGGCATTAAAGCGTTTGAAAAAATGTTTGGAGACAAAGACAATCGAATACGGTTTCGGATTGTTCCTAAGAAACAACCGCCAATGTTGGAATTTGGAAAAACTGATAATGATAAAATGACTGTTCACTGTCCTTTCGGGTTAAGTATAGTTCCAGTTGACGATGAGTACAGCCAAACTGCGTTTGCTCGTGATGCTCAACAATTTATAATGCGTCATGCAAAAGATATTTATTTGTCCGGTTCAAGGCGTATGATACTTACAGAAATATCAAGTGGTGAATATCCGCAAAAAAATCCGACCGGACACGTTATAATCAAAAAACGATAGAGAAAGGCGTTGCGATGTTTAATAGATTTGTTTCACCGGTTATTTTGTTGTTCTCAATGGCAGTAACCGACTCGGCTATTTATGCTCAACCAGTTGAGTTTGGTACGACGAGTTTTGACGTTACATGTTTTGAGGATGAAACGGTATCAGAAACGTTTTCTCCGCTAGAAGAGTGTAAACGTCGATTTCGTGAGTGTATTTTTAACAAAAACTACACTCACGCGATGCGGGTATTAGATGAAGAGGCGAGAGTGTCGAAGGGATTGCCGTTAGACCCATTGATTGTAGCCGTAAATACCCTTGTTACTCGTGCAATGCTTTACGACTTGCAAGGAAAACGTAGTCAAGCGGTAAAAATGTTGTCTGAATATGAAATACCAGAATGTAATTCAATACGGCTCTTGCCATACTATTACTCCGTCATGGCAACAATAAGTCTTCGTAACGGTGATTACGACGAGACGGTGAAGATTATGGCAAAGAAAATTGACCAGTTGAGTGAATCTTTATCAAAAGAACCCAACAACGCAGATAAAGATGTAACAAAAATTAACGTTTACCTCGCTAACATTGGAGTATGTGCATATTACAGGTTGTTGGCAAAATGTATCGTGACAGAAGGTTGTATTGATGATAGGTCGATGATCACGGACTACCAGGCGGTGTTAATCTGCCTATATTGTGAAAGTAAAACCGTAGAAAAACTTGCAGATGAAGACGTGGGGTACTTGACAAACATTTGCAGACCACTTCTTGAACCGATGAGTAAGTTTTTTGAAAATAAAAATTCGCGTCCGTTCCGTGTAATACCGAAGAAAGTCCAACCTGCCTCAATCAAATCGGGCAAAACAAAAGAAGACGAATGTTCGATTGAGTTAGGTTTTCTGTTTGATATTGTTTATGAATAACCAGCCAAATTCGTTTCATTTACAGTTTGAGTAATTATTATTCCGGTCGCTTGTGTTGCCGGTGTTATTATTTAATCATTTTCAAAAGGGATTCCAACTATGCAACCATCACGTCGTCGTTTTCTACAAACTGCCGTTGCCGCGACGGTTTTGGCGGGTTTCGATATGTCTAATGCAGTCGCAGAAGCAACTCAAGAGGTTGCTAAAAGCGGCGAAATTAAGTTTCAACTCGGACTGGCATCGTACACAACCCGCAAGTTTGACCGGACGCAGACTATCGAAATGTGTAAACGGGCAGGATTAAAAAATGTTTGCTTCAAAGATATTCATCTTAAACTCACGGCAAGCGACGAAGAATGCGCTGCCGCTGCTGCCGAATGTAAAAAGGCAGGTCTCAATCTTTACGGCGGCGGCGTGATTTATATGAAGAAACCGGAAGATGTTGAAAATGCGTTCCGTTATGCGAAGGCGTGCGGTATGGCAACCATTGTCGGTGTCCCTGAACCGCCAGTGTTGCCGCTCGTCGATGAAAAGGTTAAAGCAACAGGAATTTACGTTGCTATTCACAATCACGGTCCCGGAGATAAGGTTTATCCGACACCTGATTCTATAATGGAAAAGATAGAAAACTTCGACAAACGTATCGGACTTTGTATTGATGTCGGTCACACTGCCCGTATCGGCGTGGACGTTATCGAAACTATCAAAAAACACAAAAACCGGATTTACGATTTCCATTTCAAGGACGAAACCGAAGCGTCAACGAAAGGGCAAACTTGTATATGCGGTCGCGGTGTGTTGGATTTGCCGGGCTACCTCAACGCCATAAAAGAGGTCGGATACGACCGAATAGTTTCGTTTGAATACGAAGCCGACGAAAAAGACCCGCTACCCGGTCTAATGGAATCCATCGGGTATGTTCGCGGTATAATTCGGATGTTGTAGTTTTTCCATACAAATTTTTCGTACCGTCTCCGTTGGTTAAAACCGACGGCAATAAATAACAACAATGCCGTTGGCTTCAGCCAACGGAGACGATGTCGTTTCGCATTGCTCTTTCAGATCGCACGCCGACTGCAATGTTTTATTTTCACAGATAGGTAAGGGTAGATAAGGATAGATAAAGATGACCTATCCTTAACTGCCTGTGAAAAAAACGACTTTTTGACTTTGCAATCGGCGTGAGCATAAAACGATTCTCGCAATTGTTGGAAATTTTTTTCCGACACATATACCGCTCTCAATCCAGAAACTTTCCCTCCTTCAAGCGTTCCGGCACATAAACTTCCGTCACATAACTTATGTCGCGGCTGATTAGGGCTTCCACTTCTAGTTTGAAACCGTTGTCCAACATCATATCTATTTCCTTTTGCCAATCCTTCTTCTTTGCGAACCATGGATATGCCGCGATTTGTTTGGCTCGTTTTCGGTCGGTGTCGGACAACCCGATTACTACGCTCTCGTTCAGTCCGCAACGTTTGAAATCATCACTTCTCACTCCCAGAAACTTGGCATCAGGAATTGCCATCCGTTGCGACTCAAACGCAAGATTCATCGACCCCTGTTTGATAACACTGTAAATATAGTATCCCCACGGGTCGTTATCAAGCAGACAATAAACCGGCAGTTTCAATTCGTTGTGCAGCCGATAGAGCATCCGCCGAACACCGCGCGGCGGTTGTCCCGCTCCGTGCGTAAGAATACAGTTGTTCTTCCTCCAAAATTTATCTTCGTTAAACCGTTGCCAAACCGTACCCTTTTCAACATGTAAGATAAACTTCGCGGACGTTGGTTTGAACTTAATCACTTCTGATTCAACAATTGACGGAATCTGATAACCGCCGCTGCCGAGATGAGTACAATCAATGAGGTCGCCGCTGTCGAGAAACTGAATGTTGCCGACCATACCGCCGCGAACGTCCGCGTATAAGTGCATCTCCTCACGCAAACAACCGAGCATCACTTCAACGTCTTCAATGATTGTATCGCAGTCGCCTTGTTCTTCAAACGTGACTTCGTTCGATGGTTTGATTTTGTGCTTCAACATATAGTACAAACCTCGAATACTCAACGTCTTGTTTTGGTCGATCAACTGCCGCGTGCCTGACGACACGAGCATAGTTTGCATAAAACTTTTCGCCGACGAAAGGTTGAATAGCGGACGTTCAGTAGTCTTGCTGCCCATCTGCAAAATACGTTTCGATTGGTTGTACTGCGTGTTAGAAAGCGAACGCATAGGGATAACAAGTTGCGGGTCACGTTTGTTCACCGCCATCTTCTCGACCTTGTTCGCAACATTTCGCAACGATTCAAGTGTAGCACGATCCTTAACCGACAACTGCGGCTTCGGTTTTGGCGAGGAAGTGTCCGGCGATTTTATATTTTTCTTTGGCATATTGATTATTATTGTGAGTGAAATTGAAAGACATAAAACGTACTATTTTAATGATAATTACGCAGTTGGTCAAGATGGCTGAATCGGCAACTATTTGGGCGTGTATAAAATTTGTCCCCTTTTCTTTTCTTTTTCTCTACGGTAGAATGTTGGGAATGGTGTGCTAACCGATAACCTCCGGACAATCTGGAATAGCGTTACCCCGATTTGCCCCCTTTTCAATAGAATTTCAAAAATGCGAATACTTACAGATCATTCCTACAAGTGCTACTTGATAAATTTTTTATTTCTCATTATTATTTGCGTTTGTCAATGCGGCACCCTGATGGGTGAAAATGATAAACTCATCAAAGTCGTTGAAGCAGGAGTTGAAAGTTGGCTCACTAATTCAGAATTTAAATGTAATTATTTATACGAAGAGGGTGTCGTATCAAGTGAGGTACAAGCTAAACGATTTCCTGAAAATCCTGATTCCCGCACTCTTGCGATTCACGGAGATTTTGTTAAATCAAAGAAAAAAACTCTGTTGAGTGCTTATGTGCAACACGACGGATATACTCCGCATCAATCGCAAAATGGAGTTTACATTGTTAATGAAAATTTTGCTGCGGATTATGTTGTAAGTGAAAAAAATAGTCTTCCTTGCCAGTTGTTCGTAAGTGAAAGGAGTCGTGAGCATAAAATGTTGCCGTGTCCGGTTGTCGCTCACCCAATGCCGTGTTTTTATCCGATAGCGTACGCTTCCGGTCCCGCTGTCCCCAATCCTGTCTTGCTAATGAAACTTTTGCAGAAAATTGATGTTAAATCGAAAATTCAAGCAATTTCTTTAGGAAGCGGAGATATTAAAATTTCGCTTCAATTTAACGAGAGTTCAGGAAATAAAAATGAATTTTTTGTGGTTTTTACATCAAAATACTCTTTGCCTGTTCCCATAGAAAAATACTCCAAAGTTATTCACGCAAACGGAAGGGTGCACGAAGAACGATGTATTGCAAGCGATTTTGTTGAAGTTGGAAGTGGGGTT
>JAITST010000073.1 GCA_031287585.1 Planctomycetaceae bacterium
GGGGTAAAGAATTTGAGGGTAAATGGTTAATAAAAAAGTGGTATTCTAATGATTTGGGAAGCGAAAAACCAACGGATAGTGATTTTTTTATAAAAATTAACCCTGGAACGACTTTCGGAGGATTCGTCCTTGGTATGGGACCCGAGATGATAAAGCAAAAAATATCGTCTTTTAATTTGGATTCTTTGAAGTTAGAGGATTTGCAAAATCCGTTGACAATAGACAATGAGAAAGTAGGATCCAAAGGTTCTTTTATTTTTAGGGTTGTGTTGGTGTCATTGGGCTTGCTAATGATTGGAATTGCGTGTGTGCGAATATGGAAAAACACATACTATTTCAATAAAATGTGATACAGAGAATCGGGAAGGAAACTCTGCTATTGTATCAGAAATACTAATTCACACAGATATGAACCATTTTACAAACATAAAAATACCGGTATATCTTTTGAACTAACAACGAATTTTATTCTTATTGGTATATTATGCGGTACACATCTTATTCAGAAAAAGCGACAAAATTATTTTCTTTATTACCGCTTTTTATTTGTCTCATTCATCTGTCATTGCTCGCTCCACTGACGTGGAATTACGCTACCGTGTTAAATGAGAATGGAAGACTTGCTTCTGGTTTACTTTATCTACATACAGGTAACTATTCGGCATTTCAAGTGAATCCTCCTTTTTCTAGTGTGGTTGCCGCCTTGCCGTATTGGACTTGTAAAAAATACAGTATGACATTAGATGACCTTGGAACACCAGAATTGGGGCGGCTAGAAGGTAAGGCGGGTGAGTTTTGGACTCAAAAAAATCCTGACCATTTTTATTGGCTAACAATGGGGAGACTTTGCCATACAATACTGGTAGTTGTATGTACGGCAGTAATTTATTTTATTGCAAAAGAGTATTATGGTTTAGCGGCTGGTGTTTTGGCTTCCATACTATGGATTTTTTGTCCGTACATTTTAGGACACGGGGCGTTGATAACGTCTGATGTGTTATCAGCATTAGGAGGGCTGTTGGCAGTTTATTGTTTTAGACAATGGTTGCAAGTCTCGGATTTTAGATATTCTTTTATTTCCGGTATTTCTCTCGGTCTTGCTGAACTCACAAAGTTTACTTTACTAATTTTCTACCCTCTTTTTCTGTTAATATGCCTTATTGACCTGTTTTTTAAGAAAAACGTTTGTAATGCAAATGTCAGCAAACAAATTTTTGTCTCATTGTTGACATTATTGTTTTTCAGTATTCTCGTCATCAATATGGGCTATTTATTTGAAGATACCGGCAAACCGCTCGGCAAATTCCGATTCCAGACAACACTTTTCACCGGTTGCGAAAATCTCAAAGATATTCCCAGCGGCGGAGGCAACCGTTTCAGAAACACCTTGCTTGCTTATGTTCCCGTTCCGTTTCCCGCTAGTTTCGTTCAAGGTATTGATATGCAGCGTCTCGATTTTGAACGCGGTTTACAATCGTATCTTCGCGGTGAATGGTCGAAACACGGCTGGCTGTCTTACTATCTTTACGCCTTGCTCATCAAGACACCACTCGGCACACTTGCCCTTTTTGTCCTCGCTATTGCCTGTTCATTTTCACGCCGCTTCAACGCTTCTTGGCGGGACGAGATGGTGATTTTGTTGCCCGGTCTTACGTTGCTTGCGTTTGTCAGCAGTCAAACCGGCTTTTCCGTTCATTCCCGTTATGTCATACCGGTATTGCCCTTCTTCTTTATTTGGATGAGCAAAGTCGGCAAGTGTTTTACACTGCGGAAACGCTTTTTGTCGATTATCGTTTCGGTTTTGCTTGTGTGGTCGATAGCGAGCAGTTTGTGGATTTATCCGTACAGTATTTCTTACTTTAACGAGTTAGCGGCAGTTTTACCGACACCGTTGGAATCACGCGCACCGCAAGAACTAGCGGGAACATCAAAGATTGTTTCGTTGTTCAATGCCGGTGCAAGGAATGGCGGCCGGCATTTACTTCAAAGCAATATCGACTGGGGGCAAGATGTTCTTTATCTTGAACGGTGGTGTCAAAGACATTCAGAAATCACGGAAATTTGTACGGCACTTTCCGGTTCTTATCCATTGGAGCAGACGCGGATACCGCGAAAGGCGATGCCTTCGTCGCTTGATGGACTTCTTCCCGGTTGGTATGCCATGAGTGTCGATTATTTATACAGCAAAGACGATGTGTATCGGCAGTTTCTCGATATACAACCGACAGCACGCATCGGTTATTCAATTTATATCTATCACATCACAGCGGAAGAAGTGGAGCGTTTTAAGAAAAAAAGTAAATGATAAGCAAAAAAGTTAAATCGGGCGATTAAATGTGAACGGTTACTTATTTTGCTTTATGTTGAAATCTGATATAATCGTATGCGTTCTCGGATGTTTTAACAAAATTGTGCGGTTAAAAAATACCTGTGCTATCACACAATCAACTAACAGATAAAACCAAAAACTATGAAACCTTCACTCCTAATCATTACACTATTCCTCTGGCTAACGCAAATCGCGGGTGCGGGAACTACGCTTGTTAAGACCGATTACGGTTACGATGTCAGCATCGACGGGAAACTTTTCGCGTCTTATACCGACGCTTACGAAGGAACACCGATTCTTTGGCCTCTTATCGCTCCTAGCGGACACCGTGTTACGCGGGATTTTCCGCTCAATCAAGATTCGCCGAAGTCGGAAAAACGCGACCATCCGCATCATCGTTCATTTTGGTTTACGCACGGCGAAGTTAAGGATTCAGACGGAAAAATTGCGAACTTCTGGCTCATCGGTAAGGACAAAATTGTTCACAAGAAATTTCTCATGACTGACAGCACCAACGATTCCGCGACTATCGTTACAGAAAACGATTGGGTGACACGAGCGGGCAAAACGATTTGCCGTGACAACAGAACGTTGCAATTCAGTTCCGTCCGAACGAACGGCGGCGAGATACGATGTATTGACTTTGAGGTTGTTGTGACAGCGGTTGACGAAAAGGTGACATTCCTCGACACAAAGGAGGGGACGTTTGGAATACGAGTTGCCGGAACGCTGGATGTTGACGCGAAAAAACGTAACGCCGACTGGGGCGGAACGATTGTCAACTCAAACGGTGAAACAAACGATGCGGCGTGGGGCAAACGTGCGAACTGGGTTAATTATTACGGACCGGTCGAAGACGCGGCGAACGGAAAAACAGTAGCGGGAATCGCGGTTATGAACCATCCATCAAGTTTCCGTTACCCAACTTGGTGGCACGTCCGTGACTACGGATTATTCGCCGCCAATCCGTTCGGCATCCACGATTTTGAAAACAAAAAAGAACTACAAGGTAACCACGAATTGAAAAAAGGTGAGTCATTCAAGTTGCGTTACAAAATTTTAATACATAACGGAACGATAGAAGCAAAAACGTTGAACAAGATGTTTGACGAATACAAACGATGAAATCACCACTCATCCGCTTGCTTAAAAACATTGCCGTTGGAGTGCGGTTACATAAAAAAGATTCTCCCTCTTGCACTTTTATTACGTTCAGTGTAAACTATTTCTTCGTTTCAAAACCTGCAACCTCTAACCTTTTAGGAGATTTATGCTATGTTACGTTACATTACAAATCTTTTCGTGTTCCTGTTTGTTATTTACGGAACTGTTGTTTTTGCCTATGACAATGGCGTTGTTCCGGTTAATACTGTTGACTCGGCGCGGCGGATGATTACCGACCTTGTTAATACTTTTGGAGACAAGTATTCCGGCGGTGCTGATTATCTCAAACAACTCGACGCTATCGAGGCACGGATTAAGGCGAACGGCGATGATGAGACCGCCTGCGCGGAACTTGATTCTTTGATTCGTACCGCTTCACTCGCTAATCCTTTACTTGACTTCGACAAAATACTTATCGTTCGCCGTCGTCCGCTTGGCGGCGACTTTGGATTTGTTGGTTTGAATTCTTATACCAACGATACCGTTCGCCGTACCGGTTGGGACAACGAGTTAGTTGTTGTCAGCAACTTACGCGGTACGCCTGAACTCAAACCGTTTTATCGTCACGCCAACCAAGCCGTTATTCGCGACATCAATCTTCACTTCGACGGTAAACGGATAATATTTTCGTCCATTAACGAGAGCGGTAACTGGGCGATTTATGAAGTTGATACCGATGGAAAAAATCCCAAAGAACTTACCCCCAATGACCAGAAAGATGTTGATTGGTGGGACGCTTGTTACTTACCGGAAGAAGGTTATATAGTTACCGGTTCTACTGCCGGTATGCAAGGTTTACCATGCGAAAACGGCGGTCGTAAAATGTCGAATCTGTATCGTGTCAACACGAACAACAAAACCGTTCGCCAATTGACGTTTGAACAAGACAGCGATTGGCACCCGTCAGTTATGCACGATGGTCGTGTGATGTACCTGCGTTGGGAATACTCCGACATTCCCCATTACATGAGCCGTA
>JAITST010000092.1 GCA_031287585.1 Planctomycetaceae bacterium
AAGCAACGCGGACCAAAGAAAAAAGTAAAAATGAAATTCGACCCAAATGTTAATCACGTTTCAACTTTTAAGATAATAAATGATAGAAAATAAAAATTTCGGACACCTTCAAAGGGATGGGCAGACGGGGCTTCACCTAGCACGCCACCGACCGCAAGGGACTTGACTATTGATTTTGTCTTTGTTGTCGATACCACCGGTTCGATGATGCCGGCGATTGAAGCGTGCAGAAATATTATGAAAGACACGGTTACCGAACTGACGGGAAAAGAAATACTGAAAGGCAAAATCCGTTTCGGACTCGTTGAGTATCGGGACGAAGATAGTTATGTATCAAAAGTAACACAGACGTTAACAAATGATTATGTCAAATTTCAGAGTATTCTTGACAGACTTGAAGTCAACGGCGGCGGAGATGAAGCAGAAGAAGGATTGGCAGGATTAAAAAAAGCAATCGAAGAGGCAGATTGGGACAAGAACTCGGCTAAATACCTGTTACTCATCGGTGATGCTCCGTTAAAAGGCAAAGGGGAACAATCAGTCGGCACAAGTGGATTGTCGTTTGACGATATTAAAAAACTTGTTGCTCCTGTTATTACCGAAGCAAAGAATGACCACAATGGCAGAACAGGAGAAGTGCTGACCGCTCTTGCGACAATGAACATTCTTTCAATGTTTGCCGTCAGCGATGATACCGCTAGCAATCCCGGAGTGTCGGAAGGGAAAGAGCAGTTTAAGCGAGTTGCCAACAAATATATTGAAGCAGACCTGCGAAATGCAGACGGCAAAGGTAAAGCAATGGATGAAATTAAAAAGTACTGTTTGTCGTTTGACACATTAGTAACAATCGCAACGAAAGGAGGAGACGAAACGGCGGCGAATGAAATTAGAAGGCGAGCTGAAGGAGGCGATATGATTGCAGCGGGGCTTTACAAAATTCTGAAAGAATTCCCGCCGGAAGAACCCGTTCAGGTGGGCTGTGCCGGAGACCGTAACAGTGCCGGTGACACGGTGGCGATCAAACGTGCAATGGTTTTGCGTGATGACCTTCGCAAGTTTGTTTCACAACTGCAAGCGTTAAACAAACGGCTAAATGCGCCAGGACTGAAACAGAATAATGCCGCTGCGATTGTTGAAAGTGCAACCGAAGCAGTCGGAGAAAGTTTAAGTGGCTCGAAATTAGATACAGACAGTAATCTCGAAGATGTTATTTTAAAAGATTTTCCGCTGAAAGTTAAAGCACTTGATGTTACACCTCAAATGATTGCCGGAATGGCACCGGAACAATTTAATACTTGGAAAGAGCGGCTAAAAAACACAACTGTTCGGCTTGATAAGATTGCAAATGACAACAAGGATTGGAATAAACTTGTGTTGCCGGACGAAATCAAAAAAGAATACGAAAAGAACGGTGAAAGTGAACCGGAATACAAGTTCGTTGATGTCGCAAACTGGGACAGGGATTAACACGATACCACAATGCCACAATGCCGAATATACCTGTTTTACAAATAGACGGATTAGAACACACGCTTTACAACCGTGCAAGTAAAGATACTTTCACGGTTTACGTTGACAGTCTGGTGTCATTTCACGCCGGAACGTTCACGTCTATTTTAGGACAGAGCGGCTGCGGGAAAACAACGTTACTCACCGTCATCGGTCTGCTGCGGAAGCCGACCGTACCGGAGAAAATTAAAACCTTCCGCATACTCGGTGAAGATATTGCCGACCTGTGGAAACGTAACAAGAACAGTAAGATTGAGCATTTACGGCGGAGCAGCATCGGCTTTGCGTTGCAGAACGGTGAATTGCTTCCGGCGTTGACGGTTGCGGAAAATATTGCCGTTCCGCTTTGTCTCAACGGTGTGTCAAGCGGTGAACGCAAAGAAAGAGTTGACGAATTACTTGCGGCGTTTGGAATTCAACACCGCAAGACCGCCCGCATTAACAAATTGAGCGGCGGGGAATATCAGCGGGTTGTTTTAGCAAGAGCAATTGCTCATTCGCCGAAAATCGTTTTCGTTGACGAACCGACTTCGGCGTTGAATCGGGAACGTGCCGTTGAAGCGTTGAAGGAGTTGCAAAAACTCGGTCGGGAAAAACAAACTGCCGTAATTATGATAACGCACGATGTCGAATTGGCGAAACAATTTTCCGACCAGATAATCAAAATGGAACCGAAAGGTAAGAGTTCGGGACATATAAAACAAGTAGTTTCCAGACAGCAAAAATCTGAAACACAACAGACAACTAAAAATGTTTAACAGATTACGATTTTACACACAGATAACGTTACTTGACTTGCGGCGGCTTTGGTCGTCGGTGGTCTTACACGTATTTATTGTGTCTGGAATTTGTCTGCCGATTTTATTGCTGCTCGGTTTGAAAAACGGTAACATCGCTGAAATGCGAAGGAAGTTTGAAACTAGTCCAAGCGGTCGTCAGATAACTTTCGGAACGGGACGCAATGGGAAATTGCTGACTATCGAAAAACTGAATGATTTACAAAAGCATATAAACGAAAACATGCCGCTGATTGAAATAATGCTGCCGGATTCGTATCGGCAGGTTGCGTTATCCAACGGCAAGAATAAAGCAGATTCCGTAACATTGTATTCCACTGTTCCGGGCGATCCGCTATTGAAGTATTATCACATAGAGTTACCGGAATACACCGAAAAAATGCCGGAAATCGCTATCTCACAGCCGCTTGCCGAAAAGTTAGGTGTGAAAGATGGCGATGAAGTAACGTTACACGTTGAACGTAATACCGATAATGAAAAATTACGTAACGCACAAACGAAAATAAAAATTGCGTGTATTATTGCGGCACGAGATGCAGAGAAAACGGCAAACGAATCCGAAGCGAAAATCGAAAAAGACAAAGACGATTTAATCGGTTATGCTCCTTTCGGCTTGTTACAGGATATTGAACGTTACACAAAGGGACAGCAGGTATTGCGTTACGGTTGGCTGTCTTCTGACCCACCGCCGCGTGAAAGTTACGCGGGGTATTTGATGTTCACGAAAAAAGAACAACCCTTGAAAAAAGGCGATATTGAAGAACTGCAATATCGAAATTTTCAGGTCATAGAAGTTGTTGATAAGAATCTCAAAACACTTAACGGCTATTTACAAGATAAAGCGGCGGACGAATTGTTCGTGTACCACTTGTTTTACGCAGGCAGTGAAAAACAAGATTGGGGAGATTTGACATTTGCCGCAGCAGATGTTGCACAAGATACAAGCGTGGACGATGCCGTTATTCCTTGGAATAATCCGATGAAAATGGATGTCGATAAGCAAGACCGTACCGTTACCGGTATTACTTTGCCGGATGTTTGGATTAAGCAGTACATAAAAGAACCGCAATACAAATTCTGGACGGATGAGGATGCCCCATATCAGATACAACTTTGCAGTCTGGGCAGTAATGAAGGAAACGCTGTAAAAGTGAAATCCGGTAATGAAACAGTTGTATTAAAAATCCGGCACGCCGACAAATCCGCCGAAAAAAAAGAACCGGATAAAATCATAACTGAAAACATTAACTTTGCGAATTATTTACCATCGCCGTATAAAGAACTTTTCAGAGATTTTTATAATACTCTTTTCAATGTTGCAGATACAAAACTGATGCCGCTTGCGTCTCCCGTTAAACCGGTTGAAACCACCGTTTTCGTTCCGGCAAAAATGTTAGCGTATTTTTACGCTTATAAAAACGGCAGAGCAGCGTTTGATGCTAATCGCAATGAATTTATACAAGTTCCGTCCGAACCGAATTATACGGAGTTCCGTGCTTATGCTTATACAATTGACGAAGTTAATGAGGCGGCGGAAGCATTGCGTCACAATGGTTATTTACCGATGTCAAACGAAGCACAGATTGACGAAATACATCAACAAAACGCATCACTCGGCTTACTCGTGGTGATTGTCGGACTTGGTGTGTTCGCTTTCGGCGTGCTGACTGTTGTTAGCGTACTGTATGATTCAACGGAACGCAAACGCGGGACTATCGGCATTTTACGAGTGATGGGTGTGTCCAGATTCGGCGTGTTTTATTTTATCTGCCTGCGGTCGGCACTTATCGGTGTGTTGTCTGTCGGGTTCACGTTGTTAGCGGGACACGGATTAGCAATTTTACTGATGAGTGAGGTTGTCAGTAAAATGTTCGGTTCAGTATCGCTCATTTTCGGTGTGAACGATTTAATCATAATATCAATTGGGGCGTTATTTTGCTGCTGTATCGGTTCGCTGTTACCTGCCGCTATTGCAAGCAATATGGACCCGTTTGATGCAATTTCGGAGAGCAGATTCAAATGAAAAAATTATCTATTATTTTTGTGATGTTGTTTGTATTAACCGCAGCGGTTAATGCGCAAGATATGGCTGCGCCGAAAGACGGTGAGAAAGAGGAAATGGACGCGAGTGCCAACGCCGCCAGTCAATCTCCCACATCATACGCTGCGCTGAAAGACGGTGAGAAAAGGGAAATGGACGACGAGATATTTTATTATGTCTCTGCCAGTAGAGATAAGGATATTGCTGCGTTTTGGATTATGGAGAAAGCGATGTTTCCAAGTAGTTATGAGGGTTCTGAAGGAAAACCCGGCTGGATTAAAGAGCATAGCAAGGAAGGAACGGGGGAAAATTTGCTAACGATTTCGTATCGTATTCCGAATGCCAAAGGACGGGAATGGTATTTGGCACGCATAGAAGTGCTGATGCCGGTTATCCTAAATTGGGACACAGACATACAACCGAAACTACAAAACGAAAATGATAAAGATTGGAAGGATGTTCGCGGCGGCTTGAAAGATATTCTTCACTCTTTTGAAGAGAAGGGAACTGCTAAACGGTATCAGGTGGCAAGACAAATATCAGGTGTGGATAACTATGTCGAACCCTCATATTCTTCTGCCTCTGATTTTGTGTTACTTACTGACTGGGCTGAAGAGAATAAAATTGACATTGTGAACGTGGGACAAGGTGGCGGTCAAAAAGAAGTAGGAGACGCATTAAGAACAGTTTGGGAAAACATCCCAGAAGAAGTTAAAAAGTTGCTTTATCTCGAAAGCGGGAGTCAACACATTGTTAATGCAACAGCATTACGCGGCGATTGGCTGCTTACCCTTTCCGATACATGGAAAAAGAAAACGCCGGAAGAATGGAAATTAAAATACGAAGAATACGAAAAGAACATAAAGGATTATGCGATAGATAAAACCGTTTACGTAGAAGCGTACAAAGACAAAACCAAATTAACCATTCCCGATGCGTTGAAAAAGGAAGACGACTTTTTTCGTTACGCAGCGGAAGTGAAGTAGTTTTACACAATCACCAACCATTTAGTATGTTATTTTAACAACATTTAACAAGGAGAAAAGATATGCCAACCAATCCATCGAATCCCAACAATCCGCAGCCGTCAGCGGTTAATACCAATCCTGCGCAAAAACTGCAACAAGATTTACTCGCGGCTGCACAGAAGATGTTTTTGCAGTACAAAACCGAATTGCAACAGATAGCAAAAACCGCCGCCGAAGATGTAGAGAAATCGGCGGGGGCTGTTAATAACGCTGCCGCAAGTTGGTGGACAACAGCGGCTACTGTTATATCCGTTATTTGCTTGCTGGGTTCTGTTTTTTCTGCGTATTTTATAGTATCCACTGTTAGTAAAGTACAGGATAAAATAAATAAGATACCAACTCTGGAACAGTTCTCTAATGCAGAAAAAGAAATAAAAGAGACAGAAGGAAAAATAAAAAAACACAAAGAAACAGTAGAGAACCAATCAGAAGAGGCAAAAGAACAAGCAGATTTAGCAAAGGCGGAAAAGAAACAATTTCAAGCCGTTATGGAAGAAGAAAAAGAGGCGGTCAAGCAATTGATTGACGAGATACAACAGTTGCGGCTGACCGAAGGTGCAAAGTCATTGCTGGAAAATGCGAAGAAACTTGCAGGCGAAGCCAAAGAGGCAGCAGAAAAAGCCAAAGGGGCAGCAGAAAAAGCCAAAGGATTCGCAAAAGACTATGAAAATGCTGCCAAGAAAATGCAATCGGAACAGCAAGGCAATACCAGCCCGAACACTCCTGCGGTAAAGAAAGTTGAAGAGAAAAATACGGAAGAAACTGAACCCGCATCGACAACGAAGAAAGAAAACGATGCAAAACAGAAAAACTAAAACCATTCCCTTATAACATCAACCCATAAAAACTACTATGAAGAACTTTTTACAAATCGTATTGGTTAAAGCGGTATTTATTTTCGCTTTTTCCGTTTTCGCATCCGCAGACGAACTGGATAATATGAAAAAACTTTACAACGAGCAGTTGTCAAAGCGTTGGGATTTGGAAGAGGTAAACAAGGATTTAAGCCGGCAAATCGACCAATGGCGGGAACGTCTTTACAACAGCGAAAATGTGTCCCGTAATTTACGGAAACAATTAAACGCAAGCGATGAGAAAAATCAAGAATTGCGTAGTATGATTGACGCTCTTAATAAAACTCTTATCGAAAAAGAGAAGGAAAAGGAAACCGCCAGTCCGGTAAGCGGCGGTGCTTTGTCAACGGAAGACATTGTTGCAAAAGTTGAAAAAAGTGTCGCTACAATAATAGGAAAAAAGGGTTCTGGCAGCGGATTCATCATCGCTCCCGGAATCATTGTAACAAATAATCACGTTGTCAGTTTTGAAAAAATAGAGGACTTGAAAATATATTTTCCTTCTGAAACAAAATCAGCAAAAGGGCCGTTCGTTTGCGAGTTGATTTATGAAAATGAGTATCGTGATATTGCGTTCTTGCGAATAGAACACAACAACCCGTCTATTGAGGTTGTTAAAAATTACAAATTAAGACGAGGGCAGAAAATTATATGTATAGGAAGTCCGGGAAGCGATATTGCAGAGGGCGGATTGGTTGAAAATTCTGTTGCCGAAGGAGTTATCGGTGGAGAAATCAGCAATCACGGATTAAAATCGTTACAGTTAAGTTTAGCGGCAAATCATGGTAACAGCGGCGGTCCAATACTTGATGACACGGGAAAAGTTATTGGAATTCTCACATTCGGCGAAGCGGATCCTGAAATAGTTGCGATAAATTATTGTATTCCGCCGGATGATATTGCTTCGGAATTAGAGAAGGCAAAAAACGCAACCGCTAAAAAAATTGACGAGGTGAATAAAAATCACGAATACGGAATACTTTTTAATCAGGCAAAATCCCTGTTTTCTTTAGTAGAGGCGATAATAGCAGAAGCAAGCAGAATGAATGAAAAGTTTTCAGATGAAGAGATAAAAAAGTTAAAACAAATACATTTTGAAGCATTATCGCTGCTTAAAAAAGTAATTGATAATGAAAATAGTTTTCAGTGGAGAGCGTATACACTTCGGGCTTTATTCGTATGTGATTATAGGAACGGAGATAAAGAGATGCTGCATGGTGCGATAGGCGACGTTGAACAAGCGATTAAACTAGCCCCACGTGAGGCAGACCGTAAAGAATTGCGAGAGTTGAAAAAACAGATACAGGAAATGCTATAAGCGGGAGATTAACCGGTTTTCCGCTGGCTTGTTAGAGCAGGGGCGTTAATTATGCGTAAAATGGTGTTTGCGCACAAAGGCACGGAGTTCACAGAGGGATTGTTTTTATTTTCGATTTATGATTTTGTGGTGAAAAATCTATTAGTCACCGCAAAACAATAAAACGCTCTTGACAGAACAATAGTAGGCGGTAACGAAGCGGGCAGTTAAATTTTACTGGCGCGCAGTTACGCGGTGTTGGTTTTACCCAGCGTAACTCCGTCGCCAGAAAAATTTAACGGCCCGACTACGTTACCGCCTACTATGAACAATTACAATTATCAATCGTGTTCAAACAGAAAAGATTGGGACGAGTTATTCTCTGACGGATGCTTACTGTGACAACTGCCGGCAAATTTATGCCAAATGTATCCTCCCAGTTATTTATCCCCCCCGACGGATATTCTCATTCTTGCCCTACTTGCGAAACGTTTTTCTGGTGGTACAATGTTACGGTGCTTTGATTCCGGTCGGGTACCGGATTGAATTGTGTTCGATGTTTTATAGTTTTACTTGCTCCGAAAGGATATTTTATGCGGTTGGTAACACGTTCCGACTTCGACGGGTTAGTTTGTGGGATGTTATTGAAAGAGGAAGACCTGATTGACGATGTTCAATTTGTTCATCCGAAAGATTTACAGGATGGCTTGTTCAAAGCGGAAGCGAATGATGTGCTTTGTAACGTGCCTTATGTGGCGGGCTGTGGTATGTGGTTTGACCATCATACCAGCGAACAGAATCGTGTCGGTTGGACACAAGACGTGCCGGGCATCAGCAAACTGGCACCGTCGTGCGCCAGAATTGTCTATGAATACTATGGCGGCGATAAAAAGTTTCCGAAATTCAATGATATAATTGTTGCGGTTGACAAAGTCGATTCCGGTCAGTTGGAAATAGAAGATATTCGCAATCCGCAGGGTTGGGTGTTGATAGGTTTTTTGTCTGACCCGCGTACCGGTCTTGGACGTTTCCGTAATTTCCGTATTTCTAACTACAACCTGATGCTGGAATTTATCAATCATCTTCGTTCAACTCCGCTTGACGAAATTTTGAAACATCCCGACGTTAAGGAACGTATTGAACTGTATAACGAGCAGACGGAACTGTTTGTCGCGATGGCAAAGCAGCATTCGCGTACTGACGGTAACGTGTTGATAACAGACCTTCGCGGTGTCGAAACGATTTACGCGAGTAATCGTTTTACAATCTACGCGATGTACCCTGAGCAAAACATTTCGCTATGGATAACAGACGGCAAGGCGAAACAGAACGTGGCAATCGCGTGCGGTTACAGTGTTCTGAACCGGAGCTGTAAAGCGGATGTCGGCGCGTTGATGCTGCGTTTTGGAAACGGCGGCGGTCACAAACAAGTCGGTACGTGTCAGGTACCGTATGATGACGCGGATAAAATTATCGGGCAAATTGTAAACGAATTAAAAAATTTGGGTTAGAACAATCGGGTTACGCGGTAGGGACTCGCGGCTGTGCGTCTCTGTGTGCGGTATCGTAACATAAAAGACGCACAGTCCCGCGTCTCTACAAATTCAGGAGAATCAAAATGGACAAATGGTCAATCGGAGTTTTCGCGAGCATTGATGCCGGACTTGGTGTCAAGTTGGAAGTTGTTCGCGAACTTGGTATTCACACTATTCAACTTCACACGCCCTCACCGTCAACGCGCACACAACAACACGCGAACGAGTTTGCGGCGAAACTGCGTGACTACGGTATCGAAATAACGACGTTATTTCTCGGCTTCGACGGCGAGAGTTATGCGTCAATCGCGATAACGGCGGACACGGTTGGTTTCGTTCCGAAGGCAACCCGCGCGGCGCGTCTTGCTGAGGCGAAGCAAATTTCCGAATTTGCTAAACTGTTGAATGTTACCGCTATCGGTTCTCATATCGGTTTCGTTCCGCACGACACGAAAAGTGCCGAATACGGGGAAGTCGTGTCAACAATTCAGGAATTGGCGGCTCACTTGAAAGAGAACGGACAGGCGTTGCACTTGGAAACGGGACAGGAATCTGTCGAAGGTTTGTTAGGTTTCATCAGTGCGACTGGTTGTGACAACATCTTCATCAATTTCGACCCCGCAAACTTGATTCTGTACGGAATTGGCGACCCGATAGGTAACTTGAAAAAAGTTGCAAAATTTGTTCGCGGTGTTCACTGCAAAGACGCTATCGCGACAACCGGTAAGCCGGGTGTTGACTGGGGAAGCGAAGTACCGTTCGGAAAAGGACAAGTCGATGCCGAAGCGTTTTTGAGAACGTTGAATGAAATCGGATACGAAGGAGCGTTGACTATCGAACGCGAAATACCGGAAGAACCGTCGCGTCAGAAGGAAGAAATCGCGGGCGCGGTTCGTTTGATAGAACAGGTAAAGAAGAAAGTTTTGGGTTAAACTAACAAGGAAAAATCATTATGCCTCAGTTATCAGTAACAGTCCCGCATTCGTTAAGTCAGGACGAAGCGGTATCAAGGTTGAACAAAAAGTTGGAACAGATAAAGGCGGAAAACCTTTACGAAGTTCGCGACTTGGTAGAAGACCGTCCCGACACATATACGTTACGTTTCTCATTCAAAGTATTAGGATTCGGAGTAAGTGGTGAGTGCTTCACAAAACCAGATGACGTAACGATAAACGTAGAACTTCCGGTTGCGGCAATTGTAATCAAACAAATGATACAAACGCAACTAACACGGGAGTTGACAACAGTGTTGACGTAATAAGAAGTTGCGCTGTTGGACGCAGAACACGTTAAACAATGTTAGTCCGTGTTCGTTACATCTGTCATTGATAACTGTTGTCAATTGACCTGTTGTACCGACAACGGTTGAAAATGTAACACATATAAGGCGGTAACGTAATTTTCAACCGTGACAAGTAATAGCACCAACTGACGTTGCAAGGTATATCATGAAAGCACTCTTTTCATTACTGACATTTTTTCTTTTGACGTTCTCCGTTTTTGCGGCGGAGATGTCAACACAGGTTACAGCGGTGGGGAAACAGGTTGTACAGACGGCAGTTCTTCCGGCGAACATAGATAACCGTAAACCTGCAACGAGTGCCGAACGGAAGAAAAACATGCTCGCACTGGAACCGCTTCGCGAGACAGAAACACAAACGATTTCCTACTTACTCTTTTTACCGAACAAATACAAGCCGACTGGAAAAAAGTTTCCGTTACTCCTCTTTCTGCACGGCAGCGGCTCGCGTGGCAATAATATCGATAAGGTAAAAGGTACCGGTCTCGCGAAAATTTTGACCGACCCTGATAAGGCGAATGATTGGCAATTTATCACCGTTTCGCCGCAGTGTCCCGGTGATTATTCGTGATCGCCGTTGCAACTTATAAAATTACTTGACGAGGTAGAGAAAAAGTATAACGTTGATAGGAGTCGGGTTTACGTTACCAGTTTGAGTATGGGCGGATTCGGGACATGGGGGTTGCTCTATCATTTTCCGAATCGTTTTGCCGCTGGTATTCCGATCTGCGGCGGGTTCAATCCGGACGGTGCCGAAAAATTAGTCGATAAACCGATTTGGGTTTTTCACGGTGCCAGAGACCAATCAGTAAGACTCAGTTATAGTACAGACGTTGTAGATGCCATCAAAGCGAAAGGCGGCGAAAAGGTCAAACTGACTGTCTATCCCGACCTCGCTCACGATTCGTGGACAGTAACTTACGACAATCCAGAAATTTACAGTTGGTTACTTGAACAGAAACAGAATACGGAAACGAAAAACAAAGTTAATGTTAAAAAACGATTCGTTAGACCGTTAGTATCCGTCAAAGAATAACTCGTCCAGCATATTCTTAAATAGACGGAAAACTTCGCCATTTATTGCGATGTCAAGAGCGTTTTGTTATTTTACGGATACTTAATCAGAAGGTAGTGACTCAACTTGTAAATAGAATCGAGCAATAAACTTTATCCCAAAGGAGTTTGATGATGACTTACCGTTTGTTGGTTGTGATGTTGTCTATTGTTTCCGTTTTTCTTTGCGCGGAACGGGATGCTAATTCAGAGCCGTCTGACGAAAATCAGACGGAACAAGTTGCCCGTCTCAACATCAAGGCATCGTTTATAACTACGATGATTTCCGATGGCGACGGCGGTGTGTTTGTTGGTACAGAAGACTACGGAGTTTATCATTACGATAGCGTGGGTAACTCAAAACAGTTTAC
>JAITST010000146.1 GCA_031287585.1 Planctomycetaceae bacterium
CATTTTCCGCCGGGAACGAGTAAGTGGAACAAGATTGAACGTCGGTTGTTTTCGTACATTAGTAAGAATTGGCGTGGTCGTCCGTTGGTGGATATGGCGACGGTGGTGAACTTGATTGCAGACACAAAAACGGAGACCGGATTAACGGTACGTTGTGTTGAGGACAGGAATGTTTACCCGACGAAAATCAAAGTCACCGATAAAGAATTAGCAAAAGTCAACTTGGAACCGGACGCATTCCACGGTGAATGGAACTACACCATAAAAGCAAAAACTAAAAATATAAAGTGAGTGAGTTATTGTTTGACGGATACTTAGTGTGACGGCAATTGGCGAAATAGCACACGTTGGCAATTAGTATTTTACGTCAAACCAACAAGACATGAAACATGTATAACAGATTTTTTAATACTTCAAGGTTAGTTGCACTTTCCAAGAAGTAACGGGTGTGTCTCATCAATAATATTTTTACTGGGACTATCTAATGTGGTACAATGTCCCCGCGCGTTTATTGCTGTTTGACTAGAACATTTAATTTCGCGTTCTTCGTGTAAAAATACTTCCCTGCCTCCGACACCACTCTTTAGTCCACCTCTTTTACCATGCAAAAATTTATTTCCATTTTATTTTGTTCGTTTGTTGTCGTTTCAACATCGTTTGCCTGCGAACTTGGCGACATTTCAAAATTTGCAGTTAGGTTTGATGACAATACTGGTAACCTGACGGAGATTGTTTATCGTGGTGAACCGATAACGATTCCCGGCGGCGGAGACCGAAGATTCGACATACAGATTAGCCGCAGTGATTCCTCCGCCTTAATATGGGTCAGTACCGGAAGAAACTTGAACTTGTCGGTATCGACAAAGAATCCGATTCCGTCGTGAAGGTGACACAGAAATTTGCCGATTGGACAGCGGTATTCCGTTACGGAATTAATACTGATATAACAACGCTGGGGCGGAACGTTGAATTGACGTACACTGGCAAAGAACCAATGAAGATTCGGAGTTTCTGGATGTCACTGCCGACATTTCCGTTCAAAGACAACGCGGAATTTTTCGTACCGGGGCAATACCCGCCGCAAAAATATAATGCCGATAACTTTTCCGAAAACGAACGAAAAGGTAGTATGAGAAATTCCGCCCCGCTCGTTTTTCAGTTGGACAAATCGAAATCAGTTGTTATGTTGTCCGATAATCTCACCGAATACTCGGACAATCCGAATAACGGTATTGAGAGGCGTGACGGCGGTGTTCGGCTTACGCAAAGTTATAACGTGCTGGGACACATTAATCCCAATACCGTACAAAAATTGGGTGACGCTTATATTCGTGTGATTGACGGCGACAGCGAAACGGCGTTACTCAAGATTCATGACCTTATGCGGGAATGGGACACGTTTCGCCGAAAGACCGACCGAAATGGTTTGAGTCGGCGATTCTGTATTCTTTTCATGGCGATGGATTCGATGATTTGCTCAAAAAGGCGATCACGAACATGATGCTCTTCAACAGCGGAGCGTTCTATATCTGTATGTCGTCTTCGGAACTGCACCACCTCTACGAAGCGTTTATTAACGCAGGCGGAAAATGATCAACGTTTATCATCTGGATCAAGAACGCTTTCACGATAGGACGCTCGGATTATCAGCGTCAGTATGAAGCGATTCTTTACGGCTGGAATCAGAACACGCCGCATTACTGGTACGGAGCAAGAAATCAGTCGGACATCTGGGAATACAAACGACCGCAAAAGAATGAGTTGCATCCGACGATGAAGCCGGTCGAACTCGTCGCCCGTGCAATTCAGAATTCTTCCAAGCCCGGCGGTATGGTGCTGGATACGTTTGCGGGAAGCGGTTCAACATTGATTGCTTGTGAACAGACCGGTCGGTGTTGTTTGACGATGGAGATAGACCAGTTCACTCACTTTGCCAATGTCCTCGTGCCGAATTTTTCTTGCATATTCGCTTCACTCTCTTGCCTTAACCGCCCTTTGCGAGGCGGTTAAAACCCATCGGTCAGTAACCTACACTGCCCAACTTTACCGTTCAATTTTGCATTTCGGAAGCGACGTTTTCAGGTCTTGAATACCGGCATCCGTAATTTTGGAACAACCGGCAATATCAATTTCCCGAAGTTCCGGCAATCCTTTTAAGTGAATCAGTCCGGCATCGGTAATTTGCTCACATCGGCTCAAATCAAGATCACGCAGCTTCGTCAATCCTTTTAAGTGAATCAGTCCGGCATCGGTAATTTGCCCGCATCGGCTCAAATCAAGGTCACGCAATTTTTTCAGTCCCTTGATATGTTCGAGACCTTTGTCAGTGACTTTACGGCAACCGTCCAAGTCGAGTTCTAGCAGCCCTGCCGCGTTTTTGTTTTTCAGGGCTTCAAGCCCTGCATCGGTAATGTTGACGCATCCGCTCAAATCAATACTGCCCCAATGAGTGGGAGTATTTGATCGCCGTCCCTGCCGCCAGTTTTGTTTGATGACCGCAAGAAAATCGGCATCCGTGATGTTGCGTTCATTTTCCGCATCGGCTTCGAGATAGAAACTTGTCCCGAATTCTTCGATGGAAATCTCAAAACCATTGCTTCGCGCGATGGTGTCGTCGTCGGCACTACACATTTGGCAGCCAAACATCGCGGAAATGCCGAGCAATACGAAAATAGAAATCTGTCTCATTCTACGTTCCTTTCTTATAGGAATTGTGTTGAAAAATTTCGTCAACGAATACAACATCATCAACGATTAAGCCAAACATTCTACATACTATTTGGAATGAAGTCAATGATAGGGAGATATAATTATTGCAAAAATTACCGCCCGCTCAGAATCATTGGCGGCAACTTCTAACCAAGAGTGCTAACACAAGTCTATTAGATATTGCGTTGTTAAGCGTAAGATGCCGATGACATTTGCCGGTCTGACGGCAGATTACCGTGTCCGAACCGTAGCGAACAACCGAACTGTCGATGAATGGAAACTCCGCTCGACGAGACCGGATAACCACTGGCTCGATTGTGTGGTCGGCAGTACCGTTGCCGCTTCGATTGACAGGATTAATTATCAACAAAACAATCTTCTCGTCTTTCTTATCCCGTTAATCCTGCTTAATCCCGTCTCAAAATAACCTCTTACCACTTCCCCACGAAGCCAATTTGTCCCGTATGCGCCGCGGAGCGTTCACCCAGATCGAAATCGTAATCCGCAAATAAACGTGTGTTGCGGGTGAGCGGTAAATCGCCGCCGATGCCGGCGTTGAAGGTGTTGCGTCCCAGATTTACTCCTCGGAATGTTTGCGTTGTTCCGCCGATAATCGAATTACTTGTGCCGTACTCTTCGCCGCCGACTTGATAGCCGTACTGTAATCGCGTCCGCAAATTGCCGAACTGCGAATTCACTCCAACTCGCAGTACCGTTTGGTCAAGCGAATCGGTGTCAACTCGTTGCGCTAGTCCGGGCAAAACATTTACTGTGAAATCGTCCGACCAACTCTTT
>JAITST010000147.1 GCA_031287585.1 Planctomycetaceae bacterium
TTCTAAAAATCTCAATTTTAACCACAGAGTTCGCATAGAAACGCAGAGATTTTATTTTGGAAATCTTTTGTAATGATTTATAGTAGAATAAATTACAAAAAAATGCTCCTCCGCGATTCTTTGCGTCCTCCGCGTTAAAAATGAGTTTTTAGAGATTTTCTCAAAATGATTACGAGTTGTAAATGGTGAGTAAACAACAAAAACGGGCGACCTGAATTTGGTCGCCCTTGTTTGTTTTATTTCGTGTTACGAATCATCAGTACGCTCAACTATACGTCTTCATAGCTTCCAAGAAACCTTGTAGTTTTTGGCAACGTCCGGGCATTTGTAGTTTTTGTACTGCTTTGGCTTCTATTTGGCGTACTCTTTCTCTTGTCACCTGAAAGATTCTGCCTACCTCTTCTAACGTATATGAGTAGCCGTTTTCCAGTCCGTAACGCAGTATCAGAATTTCTCTCTCACGGTACGACAGCGTTTTCAGCAGTTTACCGATTTCCTTTCTCAACAACTCGTTCGACGCGCTGCGTTCGGGACGGTCAAAACTATCATCCGCTACGAACTCACCGAAGAAACTCTCGTCACGGTCGCCTACCGGATGTTCTAAACTAATCGGACTTGCTCCCATTTGCATAACGCGTCTCGCCTCCTCAATCGGAATACCAACCGCATCCGCAACGTCCGCTATACTTGGGTCGTGACCGTTTCGCTTGTACAACTCACGAGCCGCGTTACGTAGTTTCGTCAGCGCGTCAATCATATGAACCGGTATCCTAATCGTTCTCGCTTGTTCAGACAACGCGCGTGTAATCGCTTGACGGATCCACCACGTTGCATAAGTCGAAAATTTGAAATTGCGCCGATACTCAAACTTGTCAACCGCGCGCATCAACCCCGTGTTACCTTCCTGAATCAGGTCGAGGAAACTCAACCCGTGATTGCGATAGCGTTTCGCAATCGAGATAACGAGCCGCAAATTACTGTGCGACATATCGTTTTTCGCCTTCTCATACGCCGCAAGTTTTTCGCGTATCATTCGGCAACGCCGCCGCAAACTTGACGGACTTTCCTGTGTCGTCATAATCAGTTGTCGCAACTCCGCACGCAGCGTTTCACGGCGTTCGGGCGTTACCGTTATACTGTCCGACTTCAACAGTTGACGTATTTCGTCCATTCGTGACGACATTTTTTCAAGTTGACGCATAAGAATATAAACACGCCGATTGCGGATACTCAACTCCTCAACAAGATTGAGAGCGTGAGCGCGGCGAGACATAAAATGTTCACGCGCAATGGCTTTATCCGCTGGCTTCGTACTCAACCGTACTTGTTTCTCGAAGTCGTCCGTCATCGAATCAAGCAGCAGCGAAAGTGTCGCGAGATTTTGCGGCATACGATTTTGAATCTGTTGTTTCGATAGACGTTCGGTCAACGACAATTTTATTGTACGCTCAAACGGCAACAAACCGTGATAAACTTTCGTGAACACACCAAACGCTGTCTGCAACGCGAACGGCGACCCCATAACGGCACGGCGAAATGCGTTACGTGTACTTTCGATAATTTTCGAGAGATAGATTTCCTGCTCTTTGGTGAGGAGTTCGATGTCCGCCATTTGTGCGAGGTAGAGACGAATCGGGTCGCTGTTCCACTTTTCGACCTCTTCAGAAATCTCTGTGCCGTCAACATCAAACGTTGTTACGGTGACAACATTGTTAGCGTTGCGTGCGTTGTTAGGAGTAACGCTACCGTTTTTGTGTTCGTTGACAACAGCGTTTTGTTTCGGTTGCCGCCGCTGCAAGTCCCACAACATTTTTCGTTCAAGTTCTATCGACCGTCTTTCGTTTGCTTCGGAAAACGCTTCCGTTTCTTCCGTCTCGAACTCATCATCGTCGGTATCAACATCCTCCGCACGACGGGAGTAAATGTTTCGTAACAACGATTCCGAATCGTCGTCACTCGCCCCCATATTGACTATCTCTTTGATATTGTAACCTCCAAATTCCGTCTCTTTGGAAACAATATCATCACTATCGAAAAATTCTGAACGAAGCATCTAAAAACTCCTTATTGCGTCTTCCTGACGCATCGGGTTGCAGTAACAAAAAACAAGCGTTGGAACGCTCGCGGAACATCCATGTTCCGAATGTATCGTAGTTGTACGGGATAATTATTTACGGAAGCCGACCGCCCGTTATTTCATATACAATTGAGTAACTCCATTAACCGTCATTCACTTCCATCAAAATCCGTATCCTCTATTTTCTGCCTCTTCCTCTGTTCACCAATATAATCCGCCAACACTTTCAAGCGTTCGTCTCTTGTCAAACCTTCGCCGCGCAGTTTGTTTTTGCTATTCGTCTCGCGGCGTTTGTAATCGCGGCGTTCAAAGCCGTCCGCGATTTGCTCTACCAACATTACTACCGTTTCATCGTCATACGGAATCTCTTCCGATTGTTTTGGAACTACGCCTTTTTCCTTCGTTTGTTCACCCGATATTATCGTGCGTTTCTTACGGCACGAATCGTCGAGGTCAACTAAAAAATTTTTCATCTGCGGGTCGTCGAACGCAATCAATAACCGTTCCAACGTCGGAACAATTCCGTCACTCATCAACTTGTCCGCGCGTTGGTAAATTGTTCGCGTAACCGGCGAACGGCAAACTTTTTCCGAAACATTAGTCTCCCAAAACTTACAAATACTCGCCGGCTCCGTTATCAACAGTTCTAACAACTCGCGTTCCAGATTGTCAGGTAACATCTGCCGGTCATTCCACATTGACGCTTCACCGCTGATATCGGTTTCATTTTGTTCAACTTCGCCGCCGATTTCGCTGCCATCGTACTGCCGATAACTTTTCCGTTCCGCGTTCTCACGCAACTGTTTCAACCGTCGCCGTATGTAACTTTCGTCAACCGCAAACTTGTCCGCCAGCCGCCGCATCATTTTCTCAATCCGCAAAAACTCGCCGCTATTCGCGTCACCTATCTTCGCCGGATTTAACGCTATCACGTTCAACAACTTGTCGAGTGCATTGTTACCCGCGATGATGTCGTTCTTCAAATCCACGCCAGCGGTTGCACTTTGAAACGCGTGTTCGAGTGCGTCCGTCGTTTCGTTTGCAATCAGGTTTTCAAGTGCGTCCGCACCGTAATGTTCCAAAAACTCGCACGGGTCTTCGTTACCCGGCAACGTCAACACCGCCATATCGACACCTTGTGCGACAAACAATCCTAACACTTCATCAGTTCGCTTCCGCCCCGCCTTGTCGCCATCAAGTACGAGCAACATCCGGTCAGCGTAACGTTTTAACACACGAATATGTTCCGCGCCCAACGCCGTACCGAGTATCGCGACCGCATCGGTGAAACCGTGCTGATGAGCCATTATACAGTCGGTATAACCTTCCATAATCAGCACTCGCCTACTCTTTCCCATCGTCAGCCGCGCGATATCAAGCCCGTACAACATCCGGTGCTTTGAAAACAACGGAGTTTCCGGCGAATTGACATACTTGCCCGTTTTGCCCGCGTTCGGCATATTCGGCAACACTCGCCCGCCAAACGCGACAGTCCTGTCTTGCGTGTCACGAATCGGGAACAAAACCCGTCCGCGAAATCTGTCGTAATACTGTGATGAACCTGCATTTGACTGCGGCGTTTCGTCACGCTGTGAACGTGCAAGTATGCCGATGACTTCTAGTATATTGAGTTTGCCGCAGTCGCCTTTAAGTTTTTGTAACCACCAGTCGCGCTGTATTGGAGCGTAACCGAGATTAAATTGTTTTATACTCACGTCGGTTATTCCGCGTTCACGCAAATACTTTCTCGCTTGCCCGGCTTCGTCGAGTTCTAACAACGCTTTGTGATACAAACCCGCTGCCCAATTCATCGCACTGAACAAAACACGTTTACTAACAAGTTGACTTTGCTCCGGTTCTGTGACTGGCTCTGTTTCCAATCCGTAATTATCGTAATCGCTGTAACCGCCGTAGTCGTCCGACACATTTTTTGGTAGTCGAACGAAAGTATTTTGTTTTGGAATTGTTACACCAGCACGCTCGGCAAGCATCTCCATCGCCTCACGAAACCCGACCTTTTCCATCTGCATAACGAACGAAAAAACGTCGCCGCCGATATTACAAACCCAACATTTCCAAGTCTGCCGTTGCGAATTAACTTGCAGCGACGGACGCGAATCATCGTGCCAAGGACAACGACCAACATAGTTCTGCCCCTGCCGATGAAGCGGCACATAACGCGAAATCAACTCAACAATATCAATCGACTCACGAATCTGCTCCTTAACTGAATCATACCCCCCCTGTCCCGCCACGCACCAACCTCAATTTCATAATACCTGTAAAGCGTTTATATCGTTTGAAAGAACTTGAATGTGAATTAGTGCGAGGTATTCTAACAGAATCCAGAAAACGTGTCAAGACCAGTTTTTTGGTGATAATTCACGCGAAATGCCGCTTATTTGACCGTTCTGTCGCGAAAACAGGTCTTGTTTTCACCTCTTTTTTGAGTTACAATTATTGGGATGTGAGAATTTTGTAAATGTTTACAAGTATTTTTTTACCGTAGAGCAAAAATTACAATGACTACAACAGATATTGCGGCATCTTTTTATCTTTCCGAATCGGAAAGAATACTCTCATCGCAAACGGAATTGACACCGGAAAAAGCGGCGGAATTTCTCTGTGTTTCGGAATCGTTCTTGCTTGAACTACTTGATTCAGGAGAAATTGAATTAAGAAGTGAAGGCAAGCAACGGTGGGTTGTTCTTCGTAGTATGGTGAAATATGACCAAAAAATGACACGCCGCCGACTGAATGCTCTTGAAGAGATGGCTAGTGAATCGCAAGAATTGGACTTGTATTGAAATGACTGGTGCCGTTTTGGATGCTTGTGTCTTGTATCCTTCCATCATCAACCGCGTATCTCAATAATTTTCCCGTAACGCATTGTATTTTGCTGATCATTTTGATACAATGCCAGTGAACTATTATCTTGATAATTTAATTGACAGTCGAACTGATTTTGACACATAAAAAGATTCTCATAACAAAATATGCCTATTAGTTGGAATGAAATTACACAGCGAGCCGCCCAGTTTGTTCAGGAGTGGGGGACTGAAAAACGCGAAGATGCCGAAGCCCAAAGTTTTTGGAACGAGTTTTTTAACGTCTTCGGTGTGCGCCGCCGTACCGT
>JAITST010000178.1 GCA_031287585.1 Planctomycetaceae bacterium
TGTTCAGACAGAAAAAATTTGGACGAGTTATTCTCTGATGGATACTAACTTATTTTGATGCGATGGTGGTGAGCAAATTTAACGCCAAATGGATTCCCCACTAAAGTTTACACACCCCATTCGTATCCGATATTTTTCGGGGGTTTTTCTTTTTCGTTTTTTGTTGTATAATGGTTTGCTTTTTGTTTTTTTATTATTGGCATCTTCTAAAACCCCATTGACTCAAAACAGCAAGCCCCGTAAGATTAGAGACTTGTTAAATGAAATGGTGGAGTTTTTAGAAGTTGCCTATTATTATTTTTCTCTAACATAAAATATATGCCAAAACGAACTGATATTAAGAAGATTGCTATAATCGGTGCCGGACCTATTATTATTGGGCAGGCGTGTGAGTTTGATTACTCTGGAACGCAGGCGTGTAAGGCGTTGCGGGATGAGGGTTATGAAGTTGTTTTAATCAACTCCAATCCCGCTACCATTATGACAGACCCCGATACCGCTGACCGAACTTATGTCGAACCCGTTACCAAAGAATACGTTACAGCGGTGTTACGGAAGGAACGCCCCGATGCTTTGTTGCCTACTCTCGGCGGTCAAACTGCACTTAACGTTGCTTTACAAGTTGCCGAGTCCGGCGTGCTTGACGAACTCGGTATCGAGATGATCGGTGCTGACCGTGAAGTTATCCGCCGTGCCGAAGACCGCGACTTGTTCCGTGAAACTATGCGGAAATCCGGTATCGACGTTCCGAAGAGCGAACTTGCCCGAACACGTGAAGAAGCAATCGCGGCTCTTGATACCGTCGGTCTGCCTTGCATCATTCGTCCGGCATACACACTCGGCGGAACCGGCGGTGGTATCGCTTACAACCGTGAAGAGTTTGAACGAATCGCGGTTGGCGGAATCGCTGCCAGTATGGTTGGCGAGATTCTCATTGAAGAATCGCTTTATGGTTGGAAAGAGTTTGAGATGGAGATGATGCGTGACAAGAACGATAACGTTGTTGTCGTTTGTTCTATCGAAAACTTTGACGCAATGGGTGTTCATACCGGCGACTCTATTACCGTTGCACCTGTTCAAACTATGACCGACCGCGAGTATCAGCAGATGCGTGACGCATCGATTACCATCATCCGCGCGATTGGTGTTGAAACCGGCGGCTGCAACATTCAGTTCGGGCAAAGTCCCACTAACGGGCGGCTCGTCGCAATTGAGATGAACCCGCGTGTTAGCCGTTCGTCTGCACTCGCGTCGAAGGCAACCGGTTTTCCCATTGCGAAAATCGCGGCAAAGTTGGCAGTTGGTTACACGCTTGACGAGTTGCGAAACGACATAACGCAGAAAACCGCCGCGTGTTTCGAGCCGACTATTGATTATTGCGTTGTAAAAATTCCGCGATTTGCGTTTGAAAAATTTCCCGAAGGCGACGCGACGCTTTCGATTCAGATGAAGTCGGTCGGCGAAGTGATGGGAATCGGGCGAACATTCAAAGAAGCGTTGCAGAAGTCGATACGTTCGATGGAAACGGGGCGGTTCGGTTTGTTCAAAAACGACGACACGCCCGAAACTCTCGACGAGATTTACCGCAAAGTTACCGTACCAACTCGTGACCGTTTGTTCCAACTCGCTACGGCGTTGCGGCTTGGTGCGACTGTTGACAAACTTTATCAAATGAGCAGTATCGACCCTTGGTTTTTGTCGCAAATCGACGAACTTGTTCATGAGGAAATGGAACTCGAAGGCAAGGTGTTGGCGGAAGTTTCGGCGGAGAAAATGATGCAGATCAAACGTCACGGTTTCTCAGACCGGCGGCTCGGCGACATACTTGGTTGTTCGGAAGATACGGTTCGGAAGTTTCGTATTGAGAAGAATATCGTACCTGTTCGTAAGATGGTTGACACGTGCGGCGCGGAGTTTGAAGCACTCACGCCTTACTACTATACTACGTTTGGCGAGGAAGATGAGGTTGATGATAGTGGTTCAAATGGTACGGATACGAACGCCGACAAACAGAAATCGGTTTTGATTCTTGGCGGCGGTCCTAATAGAATCGGACAGGGGATTGAGTTTGATTATTGTTGTTGTCACGCGGCGTATGCGGTTCGTAAGTTTGGTTATCGCGCGATAATGATGAACTGTAATCCAGAAACAGTTTCGACTGATTACGACACGTCCGATACGCTTTACTTCGAGCCGCTGACGTTGGAAGATGTGCTTGGTGTTGTTGATAACGAGAATCCGATTGGTGTGATTTTGCAGTTTGGCGGACAGACACCGCTAAACTTATCGGCAGGTTTGGAGAAGGCAGGTGTACGGATTTTGGGAACGAGTGTTGACGCGATTTCGATGACGGAAGACCGTGACCAATTTGGTCAGATGTTGCAGGTACTCGGTTTGCGGCAAACGTCGAGTACGACGGCAACGAATCGTGAGCAAGCGATTGAGGCAGCGGAACAGATTGGTTATCCGATTTTGATGCGACCAAGTTTTGTGCTTGGCGGCGCGAAGATGGAAATTGTGTTTGATATTGACGACCTCAAATCGTATTGGCGTAATCTGCTTGAATATAGCCGGAAAGCGGATTTGACTATTAACGCCGAGCGACCGATTTTGATTGACCGTTTTCTTGAAGACGCGATTGAAATTGATGTTGACGCGATTGCGGACGGCGAGACGGTTGTTGTGGCAGCGGTGATGGAACATATTGAAGAGGCGGGGATTCACAGCGGCGACTCGGCGTGTTCGCTGCCGCCGCGTTCGTTGACACCGCAATTGATTCGCGGGTTGGAAAGTGCGACAAAAAGTATCGCGTTACATTTGAAAGTACAAGGATTGATTAACATTCAGTTTGCGGTTAAGAGTAACAACATTTACATTCTTGAAGTTAATCCGCGTGCGAGCCGGACGGTGCCGTTTGTTAGTAAGACGCTTGGTGAGCCGCTTGCGGGAATTGCAACGCGGATAATGCTTGGCGAGAAACTTGTGAACATGCCGATTCGCAGTTGGCAGAATCTGAAATATGTTGCGGTGAAGGAATCGGTTTTCCCTTGGACACGTTTTCCCGGTGTTGATACACAACTCGGACCAGAGATGAAGTCAACGGGTGAGGTGATGGGAATTGCATACGATTTTGGTGCGGCGTTTGCGAAGGGCGAGTGTGGAACCGGAGTGCCGGTTGCGTTGAGCGGGAACGTGTTTGTTTCGGTGAAGGATTCGGATAAACCGTATATCGGTGAGATTGCGAAGCACTTGAACGATTTGGGTTTTCATCTTATTGCGTCACGTGGAACGGGACGGGTTTTGGAGAGTATCGGATTACCGGTTCAGATGATTCCGAAGATTATCGAAGGTGATAGACCAAACATCCTTGACCGAATGATTAACGGCGATATTCAATGGATAATCAACACTCCGTCAGGCAAACATCCGCACCGCGACGAAATAACAATCCGCACAACAGCAATGCGGCTAGGCATCCCGCTCGTAACAACAATACGCGGTGCAAAAGCGTTTCTGGAAGCGGTTACGTATCAACGTGATGAACGCGAGGTAGAAGTAATGGCGTTGCAAGAGTATCTTGCGCAGTAAGAAGGTTAGATGACATTGAGAATTATCCGTGCCGAGAGATAGCGTGTAAAGCAATACGTTTGCTAACTTCACTTATCGTAAACCGAACAGATTATTACATTGCGCTGAGTGAAGTTATTTTACCAAAACCAAAACATATACTTTACAACGCTGATACTTTGCGTTATTGGAATCTCACAGAATTTTTCTTTCCTTTTCCGGTAATCTCAGCAGTTCCATTCTGCATACTTCGCATAGCGTTTGCATTGTTTTTACCGGCAGCGTTTCTGCTCTTGCGTTTTCGTCTAACTTTAACCCACGCATAATTTCGTCGATTTTTGTTTTGGGAATTGTTTTTTTGAATACGCTGCATAACTCGGCACGCAAAAATTTTCTTCTGTGAAAGAAAATTGCTCGTGAGAACTCATGCCAGAATTTCAGGTCGGGGATTTTGTTTCGTTTCTTTTCGTCAAGGTCGATTCTTATGATTGCGGAGTCAACTTTCGGTCTAGGCCAGAATACAGTCGGCGGCATTACACGTACCGTTTTTGTTTTACATTGTGACTGCACCCACAACGACAATGCTCCCCAATCTTTCGTTCCCGGTCGTGCTGTTATGCGGTCTGCTAATTCCTTTTGAATCGTTACGCACATCGTTGTAGGCGGGCGTTCTGTTGTTAGTAAGTTTGTTATCAGCGGCGTTGCAATGCTGTACGGTAAGTTTGCTACCAATTTGAAATTGCGTTCGGGAAAACGTTTCCGCTCGGCATCTATTATTGATAACACTTCGGAATTTAGCGTGTTTTTATTTTTTAATATGTCGCCTTGAACGAACGTTATGTTGTCGTTACCGAACAACTCCTGACGCGCTAACTCGTGAAGAACGCGGTCTATTTCTACCGTTATTACCTGACCAGCGAGTTTTGACATCTCGCCTGTCAACGAGCCGGTACCAGTACCGACTTCTAACACGACATCGTTCGTGTCAATTTCTGCCGAATCTTTTAGTAAGTGTAACAGATTCAAATCTATCAAAAAATTCTGACCAAGTTTTGTCCGGGGATTTATTCCAATGGTCGCAAATTTTTGCATTAAGTAGGAGCGGGTCTGATTTTCTGTCATTAGATAGGCAACTTGTTTTTTGTATTAAGTTTAATAGCGAATTTGTTAGTTACAATTGAGTTCTGTCATCCGGCATATTTATTGGTATTACCAGTTCGCACTTTCTTTCACCGCCTGAAACTGTTTGCAGCGAGATTGTACCTTTCATCGCCTTTACCAGTTCTACCATAAACAACCTTTCAAAGTCAAATTCAGGTTTACTTTCTATGTTTTTCGCAGCGTTGGAAGTATGCCGCATCATTAGCGGCGTTTCAGCGTCCCGTTCGTGAATGTACGTCGTACGATTTACGTCCGACAGTTCAACTCGCAACACCGTTTCCGTCATCGAAAACTGCACCCAGATAATCTTACTTTCCAGATTGTTTACCGCGTAGTCAACTATGAGATTCAATACCCGTTGAATGTTCACAAAATCGCCAACAACCACCATCGGTATTGGCTCGCGAATATCAATCGAAATACTCAATTCCGAGTTTTCAAAACAACGAAACTGGCAGTTATTTCTGAAATCATTGAATATCTGTTGCGGCGAGAAAACCGATGACTCTAATTCCAAACGGTTCCACTTGATGTCGATTAACGTACTAACGTCATCCAGTTTTTGTCCGAACTTCGTCGCGAATGCCGCGACCGATTCGATGTGAGTGGGATTCACCGGATTTTTTGATATGTCATTATCCAATTCAGTTTTGTCTTTGTTGTCAAACATTCGCAAAAACATATACGATGACTCCAACACCGGCAGTATCGAACGTCTGAACTCCGTATCGAAGTTCTGCAACAGCAGATTTTTTTCCGCCGAACTTTTGTCCTTTTCTGTTTTCTTCGCGAGTAGTTGTTGAAGTTCCAATTCACTCTTTGGAATTTTTTCATTGAAGATTTTGTAAATAGAGATTCGGCGTTGTATCCCCATCAATTGAAATAAGAAGAAGAAAATCAGAAACAAGACAAAGAACATATACGTTCCGAAGCGTACCATCGGTACCAGTTTTGACCAATCTGTTACCGCGAATTCGATACACACGAAAATCCGTTCGTTGTCGATACTAGCAATTGAGACGAGCCAGATTAAACGGTTTTGACCATACGGGTCAACTTCAAACGCCGGTGCCTCGTTCGTCTCTGCACGTTCAATCAATCCCTGTAAGATTTTGTTGGGACTCAATTCTTCCCAAATTGGAACCGCACCGTTATTCAAGCGACCCGCTTTGTCGCACCGATACACCTTACCGCCGCTCTCTTTGATGAAGTACATATTGTTAATCGAATCGTTCTTCTTCGTCCAATCCTCGATCAACAACGACAACGCCTTAAACTTCTCCTTACGAACTTCAGACGCTGCATTAGTATCAAATGTCTCATGTAACTGTAATGCCACAATTGAAATTTTCGTCGACTTCGCAATTGTTTCGAGCATCGTCCGATGAGTGGATATGATTTTCTGGACAACAATCCACTGGTCGAGAATCGCAACCGGTATTGATATTAGCAGCAGCAGCCACGCAATAAAAGCCGTGCGTTTGTTCGAGTACGGACGCGCGATCACTGTCAGGACTATCATTATAGCAATCGCGACCGCACTGGTTATCAGGTAGTCGTAATAGTCAGCGATGAAAATTGATAAAGGGCTTGGCATTAAAACGTAATCTGTTGTTACAAATCAGGAACGGCATTTATAAATCAAACATTATACATCACAGCCGCTAACACGGCTATGCGTTTATTGGAATACTAATACGGCAACAACATTCTAATCGCTGCCGGTACTATTTGTACGTGAAAATCATTTGCGACCATATAATCTGCACTATCTAACGATACTTTTATTGGCTGTTCCGATGTTATTTCTATATCCAGACAACGGCGCAACGTAACGAGTTCGCTTGATACTTCTGACAAATTCATATCCATATTCCGCCAGATACACAGTCCGTAGTAATAATATAGTAAGTACGTCGGCATCTCACCTATAAGCAGGAGATGGATTAAGCCGCTGTCAATCTCGGCATCATTCGAGGTTGTGAAACCAAAGTGATACGATTTCGTGTTTGCCAGAAAAAGTCCCGATATCGGTTTACGAATCGTTTCGTAGCCGTTGACACGAATAGCGATGTCGTCGTGCGACTTGTGAAGCAATGCTTGACAAAATTGCCAAAACTTCAAGAACCGATTGTTGTTAATAAGCCATCCGGACAACATACTGATTTTGCTCGCCAGTTTCATAAAGTATATATCAAGCCCGACACCGATTCCGTTGATACAATACCTATCATTTATTT
>JAITST010000183.1 GCA_031287585.1 Planctomycetaceae bacterium
TGTTCAGACAGAAAAAATTTGGACGAGTTATTCTCTGATGGATACTAACTTATTTTGATGCGATGGTGGTGAGCAAATTTAACGCCAAATGGATTCCCCACTAAAGTTTACACACCCCACGGACGCGAAGTACCGCGTCTCTACTTGACAATAACAAAAACTTCTCTAAAATTGGTTGACGCAAGTGAGATATTACTATGGACTTGTTTGGAAACTTTGTTTGATATATCAACCGCCACAACATTATACTTCAACTCTTATTTTATGGACGAGAAAACTTTTAGTCAGATTATTTCGCCGGATACTCCTATTGATGAGCCGCGTGCCTTCAATGTTGTTGCCCTGATTTTTGGTTGGTTTATGACTATTGTTATACTTGTTGGTATCGGTTTTATTTCTTTCGAGTTTTACTGTGCTAGTGTTGGGAAACCTTTGAATTTTGGCGGTTACGTGCCGTCGGGGATTGGGAATGATGTTGAACAGCCAGTTCAATATACCGCCGAAGAGATTATTTCTCAGTTCAAAATTGTTTCGCCCGCAGAGAATGTTACTTTGAAACTGTACGAAAATATAACTATCATCTGCCGTTGGTCTCCGCTTGCTCCGTCTATGGATAGACCGCAATTTGAACCGAAAGTTTTGGTTGACAATGTTTCTGTCGTCTGGAAATATTCATTCGGTTACAACATCTGGGTTACTACAATCAACTTCGCTCAGGCAGGCGAGCATCGAATTTGGGTTGCGAACGAAAATCGGACGGTAAATGTTATCTCCGACTTACAACAAAACGAGGTGACTGAAAACGACGAATTTTTTCCGCCGTTGTATAAACATCGCTTATGCGAAGACGAGAAGAAGTGTACAGTGTGTCACGACACGCGGTCACGTGACGATTTTCTCGCAAGCCGTGACCATTACGACGAGATTGCTATGACAGTGAGGACGGAACGTTGTTTTCAATGTCATATCGCGGTGGACTTTGAGTTCGTACATCGTTCGTTGAATCGTCCGACATTACGTTGTGCCGATTGCCACTCGCTGCACGGAACAAGTGAATCGTTCTCATTGTTGAAGGAGCGAAAACAGTAGAAAATCACAATTGTAAGTGTTCCAGATATTTTTTTCTCGAAAAACATTACAATTTTCACCGCGTTCAAGCATCATTGGTTCTTATTTTGCATTCTTATCCTTCTTATCATCTTTGTTTTCGTCAACTTGTACCAGTCCGTATAGTTGGGCTAACTCTCCGAAGCCGCGCATTGGTTCTTTACCTACCCGCATTGCCTCTGTGATTTGTTTTACCTCTTTCTCTTGTGAACGGAACTCGAATACTTTTGGTCCTTTTGAATCACGCGATTCACGGTCGTTTCTGTCCCTGCCTTTACCCGCGAAACGGTCTTTACGATCGTGACCTGCACCTTTACCAAAACGAGACGGCACACTTTCCCCGCGTTCATAATTCTGCGATTCCGGTTGCTTCACATTTGGCTGCTTAACGTCCGGTTGCTTTACGTCGGCTGGTTTACGCTCACTTCGTTCACGCGGCTCTCTTGGCGGACGTTTTGTTTGTTCTTCAAGCGTTTGCTTGTGTTCTTGCGGTTGCGATTTCGGGTCGAACATCGTTAGCGAAATTCTGTCCCGCACCTTGTCGATTTCCAATACCCAAACCCGTACCACGTCGCCTACCGAAAGTATGTCGCTCGCGTCACGGATATAACGGTCTGCCATGTGACTTATGTGAATCAATCCCGACTCGTGCAAACCGACATCAACAAACGCGCCGAAGTCAACAACATTCAGAACCGTTCCCGTCAACTCCATACCCAGTTGCAAGTCGTCCAGTTTCAGTATTCCCTTCTTGAAAACTGGCGGCGGCAACGCTTCCCGCGGGTCACGCCCCGGTCTCGCCAATTGCGACAGAATATCGCGAACAGTGTGAACACCCGCACCGAGTTCGTCCGCCAACTTGCTTACACTCGTCGTCAACCGTTTCTCCGCAATCTCCTTTACCTTCTCCGGTGAACGCAAATCGTCCGCCGTGTAACCCAACGACGTAAGAATACGTTCCGCTAGTTCGTAACTTTCCGGGTGAATCCACGTCGCGTCGAGCGGATTATCGCCGTCTAGAACTTTCAGAAAACCAGCCGCGTGCGTGAACGCAACCGGTCCAAAACCGGGAACGTTCAGCAATTCCTGCCGCGTGCGAAACGCTCCGTGCTGACAACGGTACTCGTAAATCCGGTTCGCGGTCAACTGATTCAGCCCCGATACGTAACGCAAAATCGACGGTGTCGCGGTATTGAGGTCAACACCGACGTAGTTCACACACGACTCAATAACTTGCGATAACGCATCTTTGAGCGGCTTCGCTTTGATGTCGTGTTGGTACATCCCGACACCGAGACCGGACGGTTCGATTTTAACTAATTCTTGCAGCGGGTCTTGCAAACGGCGAGCAATCGAAATCGTTCCGCGAACGAGTATGTCGTAATCCGGCAACTCCTCTTGTGCAATCGGACTCGCGGAATAAATACTCGCACCGGCTTCGTTCACTATCACATACGAAATACCTTTGTCCTTCAACTGTTCCGATGCCAACATCTCACTGACCAACTCTTCCGTCTCGCGGCACGCCGTTCCGTTACCGACCGCGATTACCGTTATCTCGTGTTTCAACAGTAATTCGGCGAGCGACTTCCGCACTTCCCCGCGTTTCGTCGCACTCGCGCTCAAGAAGAAAATCGCGTGTTCGAGTACGTTACCAAATTCGTCAATCGCCACGACTTTGCAACCGTGCTTGAAACCCGGGTCAATCGCGAGTACACGTTTACGGTGAAGCGGCGGCTGCAACAGAAGGTTACGGAGATTTTTCTCGAATACTTTTATAGACTGCGTTTCCGCGACTTCAGATAATGTGTTACGCGTTTCGCGTTCGATTGACGGCAAAACGAGACGTTCGACAGAATCTTTTAGCACATTTTGCAGAAACGTTTTGTGCGGATGCTCGGCAGGTAAACAAATTGTTTCGGCGGCTTTCATCAGTTCGGTATCGTCGTTCTCGAATTTGACACGGAGCAGATGTTGTTTTTCAGCGCGATTGATTGCGAGGATTCGGTGCGACTGAATTTTACGAATGTCTGACGAGAAACCATAGTAGTCGCGGTAAAGATGGTCTTGCTGTGACTCTCTGCGTTTCTCCTCCGCTTCCTTTCGCGTCTTCTTTTCTTTCGCACGTTTCTTGCGGATTTGGTTTTGCGATTTAACAACCGGAATACCTTTTTCCAACTGTTTCGCCTGCCACTCCTGAAACGTTCTAGCAATTTCTTCTTCGGTCTGCGGCTCGGCGTTAGGTTTGGATTCAGTTGTTTCACCGGCGTTATCTTGCGTTGACACCGCCTCCTCACTAACGTTCGGGGTTGCTGTCTCTTGAACCGCCGTTTCCTGAACCACTGTCTCTTGCGGTACCGTTTCGCTTGTTACTTGTTCAGCGTTCACCTCCGGTTCACCGCCGCCGGAACCGCTGTCCTCCGGTTCGGGTGACGCAACGTTTTCGGGTGCAACAGGTGTACTACTGTCAACAGACACACTGGCGTTTGTTTCTACGATGGTTGTATGTTCCACCGGCGTAACGTTTTCAGTATCAACAGACGAAACGTTCTCGGTTACAACAGCGGTTGGTTGTTCTAACGCCGCGTTTTCTATCGCCGCTGTTTCAGCCGTTACCGTCTCGCCTTGCTTTGCTTTTGTTTTTGCTTTCCCCTTCATCTTCGCTGTCTTCGGTGTTGCCTGCGGTGCCGTTTTCGCTTCCGTCTTCGCGGGCTTCACTATTCGCTCTGTTTTCAGTTTACTGCTGCGCAAAACAATTTCTCTGACTTCCTGACGCAACTCCGATTTCTCCGCGAACATCTCCGCGAGAATATGAGCCGCTCCCTGTAACGCCTCGTCAATCGTACTGACCTTGTTCTCCGCATTGATGAACGCGATTGCGCGTGCGTCAATGTCCGCGGCGGCGGGGTCGGCGTTGAGAATTTCCAACGCGAACGGTTCGAGACCTTTATCACGGGCGATAGACGCGAGCGTTTGCTTCTTCGGTTTGTACGGCAGATAAATATCTTCGAGACGTTTCGCGGAACGCGCGTCGCGGATTTTCTTATCGAGTTCCGGTGTCAACTTTCCGAGCGATTCGATTGAACGCAAGATGACTTGCTTCCGTTCCGCCAACGACCGCAACGACGCGAGTTCGGCAGCGATTTTACGAATCTGCGACTCTCCGAGATTAAAAGTCTCGTCTTTGCGATACCGTGCGATAAACGGCACCGGATAGCCCTCGTCGAGTAGATTGACAACACATTGAATTTGTTCCGCGGGAATATCGAGTTCCCTCGCCATAAAACGTAGATTAATTGTAACAGTTTCACTCATAGTTGAATTGACCATACAACGGTATGGTTAAGGTTATTGGACAACGCCGGCAATCAAAAAAAAGCCGCACGTCCTAAACAAACGCACATACATAACATCTGACAAATCGCAGACGCAAACATAAAAGTTTACACAATACAGACAATAAAACAAGTGAGGCAATCGCAATAATGGGAAATTTTTGGGAATTTAGAGAAAATTTTTCTGAATGACAAAACTAATTACGCATACCCTATTGAGGAGTTCTTGTGTATCACAACGAGAACACCACACAAAAAAAGCAGGAACATTTTTACGTGTTCCTGCCGCAAGGAGACCATTATGTCAAAAATTGACAGATTGCCCGGTTGTTAAAACGATATGATAGCCGAGATACCGCCGCCGAATTGTTCGGCGTGCCTCCCGCCATCAAATATGTTGTTATTTCCATCACTATCTTTATACGCTTGGTCGTAGCGAACTTCGCCGAGTACCGTTAGATGTTTTAACGGCGACCATTTCAGACCGAGTGTATATTCGTAGTAGTCTTGCCCATCGGCACCTTCACTGCCATCTCTTAATTCATCACGCATCCACTCAAACCGGAAACCGGCTTCCCATTTATCACTAAGTTTATACGTGAGATAGTTCGCAACTCCATACGACTTACCATGCCCATATCCTTTTGCTTCACTCTGGAAATAATTCGAGTAAAGAGCATAAGCAAGGCGGTCTGTTAATTGGTAATTGACAACAAATGTTTGGTAATAATTGTCAATACGTTCCTTCTTAGCACCAGCCTCACCGCCAAAACCGTTAGGCAGTCTGTTCATACTAGCACGGTTTCCCGTCAAGTCATACTCGTAACCAACATTGAACATATACGACAAACTCAATTTGTCGGTCAAGTCAGCGGTTACGCCGCCGATGATTTGCGAATCACCAAACCGGTTTTCCCAAGTGTCGTTGCCCATCGAGTAACCTGCGAGCAAAGTCACATTGCTGCCCAACGCATATTCCGCCAAGATACCGGTTGTGCTGAGCGGCTCAATGCCGTACTGGTAAGCGTGACTGACGAAAAATTTACCGGTTGACTGGAATGATTCGTAACCCATCAGTGTTCCGAATTTACCAACTTTGACCGATAGATTTTTGTAACCGACAGTTGCGTACAGCGCACTCAACGCCCAGTTGTAATCGCCTTTGCCGGCGTTCCAGTCGAACGATTGGTCGTTCCACGACTGCGCCCAAAGCAAATCAGTTCCAAAACCGCTCTCGACGCGGAAACCCCAATCGAATCCGTTTGACGCATCCATCTCACGTTCGATGAACAAAACCGCCTGATTAACTTGCGGGTCGGTAGCATTTACGTTACT
>JAITST010000233.1 GCA_031287585.1 Planctomycetaceae bacterium
ACGCTGAAGCGTTGCACGAACAAGAGCGGTAAAAGGAGTTTTGAGCTCATACTTTGAGAATACGATATCGTAAATGTCCATCTTGATTCCTTTCAATCGGGAGTGAAAAATAAAAAATAATAGACAAATTGTGAGACACCTTCAAAGGGATGCCCGTAAGGGGTAAGGATTCTTTGTCAACACCTATTAAGTGGTAATGTAAGTAGCGCATCCGTCGCCTATTGCTCTGTCAAGAGCGTTTTATTGTTTTACGGTGACTAATGATTTATAATAGAATAAGTTACAAAAAAATACTCCTCCGCGTTAAAAAAAGAGCTTTTAGAGAATTTCTTTACAAAATACCCCTGCTGTGTTAAACTACTATCCTCGTTTTTCCGTTTTTCATCAACGTAACATTACAATACAACATCAATGTACAACAATTATGGATACGACTGGCAACCTTATGTTCCGGTTGCTACTCGGTTGGCTAATGCCCGGAAGGCAGTTGCCAAAAAACTTGGTAACAATGTAACCCCAATTACTATCGAAGGAAACAAAATCGCGAAAACGTTTTGGGGCAAAGCGTGGTGCGATAATCTTGAGGCGTATAGCGATTACGGTAATCGAATGCCGCGCGGACGGACGTATGTTCGTAACGGGTCTGTCGTACATTTGGAAATCGGTGTTGGCGTTGTGAAGTCGTATGTTGCGGGTTCGGAGACGTACAAAATCGAAGTGAAAATTGACAGGTTATCCAAAGAACGTTGGAACTCTATCAAGAAACGTTGTGCCGGAGGAATTGGAACAGTGATTGAGTTGTTACAAGGTAAGTTGTCAAAAAATGTACTCGAAGTTGTGACGAACCAAGACACTGGTTTGTTTCCGTCACCGGAAGAAATACATCTGGATTGTTCGTGTCCCGACGGTGCAAGTATGTGTAAACACGTTGCCGCAACACTTTACGGAGTTGGAGCGTTGCTGGACAATTCACCCGAACTATTTTTCAAGTTACGCGGTGTTGACCATTTGGAATTGATTGATACATCAGTCTCAATCGCAACCGGCAACAAGGACAGCGAAACATTGGGTGACGAGAATCTGGAAGCAATTTTCGGTATAGAATTAGCGGACTCGCTCGAACAACAACCGAAGGTAACAAAAAAGAAAACAGTAAAGAAAGTGGCGAAGAAAACACAAGTTAAGAAAAAAGTTCTCAAAAAGCCCGTTCAGAAAAAGACTGTTAAGAAAAAGGCGGTTAAAAAGAAGCCGGTTAAGAAAGTATCACGCAAAAAATCGTCAAGATAAAGTTTTATTGTCCAATGACTACGATATGTTGCGTCATACTCTTTAATTTACAAAACACCTGTCCGGCGAGATTAACTACCTTGTGAAATCTCGTAAATTAAAGTTTAAGAACAATCAGTACAAAAATATGAAACACTATTTCTCCTTATTACTCACTACGATTCTTTTTTTCATTTTGCCGATTACTTCGCCAGCGGTGGATATCGAAGAAATCGTTCGGTCTGCTGTTGAGCCGTTTGTTGGCTGCACTGTTGGGATTGTGTTTGGCGATGATGTCAAAACATTTGGATTCGGACATTGTACAGTTGATTCCGATACGGTTCCCGATGGTGAGAGCGTTTTTGAAATCGGTTCCATTACAAAAGTGTTCACCGGAGTTCTCCTTGCCGAGATGATACTCCAAAACGAAGTGTCACCCGACGATTCATTGTCAGCACTGTTACCGGTTGGAACGGTACTTCCCGAATACGGTTCAAAGAAAATAACGCTCCGTGATTTGGCAACACATCGAAGCGGTTTACCGCGTCTTTCGTCAAAGATGTGGGATACCGCCAATAAAACGCCTACCGACCCTTATTCGCTCTTTACCCGCGAAATGCTTTTCCAAAGTCTTTCTGATTGGAAACCAGCATCCGCTCCTGACGAACGTCACGAATACAGTAATTTCGGGTTTGCTCTTTTAGGAAATGTCATTGCCAATCGGGTCGGGATTCCTTATGAGAAACTTTTGCAGCAGCGTATTCTCGAACCGCTTGGTATGAGAGATACGATGACGAACTTGAACGAATCAATGAAACTCCGTCTTGTGCCGGGTCACGATGCCGGGAAAAAACGTTGTGATAATTGGAATCTCGCCGCCTACAATCCTGCTGGCGGGCTACGTTCCACTGCCAACGATATGAACCGTTTTGCACTTGCGGCTTTGGGACGGTTCGATTTACTGAAAAACGAAAATCTCTCCGCCGAACAACAAAGCCGATTGGAAAAAGCGTTTGAATTGGCGATGAAACCGATTGCTGAAGCAAATGCTCCAAACAAAGTTGGCTCGGTTGGTTTTACCAGCCAGCAAACGATTTTTCGTGGCACAACGGTCAAACCGGCGGTTACTTTTCTATACTGATAGTTGACCGAAAACACGGAATAGCCGTGACCGTTCTTACAAATGCCAGCGAATCGTCACCGGAAGGCATTGCTGCTAAAATAAGAAATAAATTGTGTGCGATACAAAAAAAGATAGATTGAACGCAGGGGTTTGCAAAAAGTTTAGTAATACACGGTCTCAATAGATTTTCAATCCTGTCGTATTGTACGCACCGGTTTCTATGTTGTATTCTATTCTTCCGCCGGATACTGAACCGCGTTCGGAATGCAGCGTGGCATCGGTCGTGGCGTTGCCGTCCAGAATTACCAAGCCCTTTGACTGATTGTACTTGAAACTGTCCGCTCTCGCGTAGTATTCGTTACCTTCTATGCTTGTGTTTTTCGCGGCTGTTAGTTCTACGTTGCCGTCACTTGTCTGGGCTACTCTTAATTGGTTGCACTGCATTAGGATTCCGCGTTTCGCTATTTCCGACAAGTTATCCGCATTGACCCGCTCACTCCAACTGCTCACCGGACATACTACGCAAAAAATTTGTCCCGACAATGTTGCTTCACGATTTGCGAAGTTACCCGTTACCTGATCGTGAAATCTTATGTCTATGTTACGTAAAGAATCGGCTTTCGTTTCACCATTACCAATAACGCTTGTACCAACTACTGTCGGTAACATCATTGACGATTCCGAGTCATCTAAATATGTCGAACAAATTTTACCAGGTCCCATCGCCCGAAATTCGCCCGTCGTTACCTGTACCGTCAGCCGCTCGCACTGTGCCTCGTCGCGTGATTTCTGCGTGATGCCATTATCCTTATAACTATGACTCGTCAGTACAACAGCCCCATCGCATACAATAGTTTTTGCTGATAACTCATCATTCGTTTTGTTGTCGAAGAACGAGAAAAACCGATTCAGGTACAACGAAATCGCCTCAGCCGAAATCTCGTTGTTCTGAAAAAAAACTTTAACCATCAGTCCTTGATAATCGCGTTTGCCCTTAAACGATAGTATCTCGCCGTTGAACGTCATCTCTTGATTCCACATTACAAACAGTTTGTCAACTTGCTTACTGTTTGGTTGTTGCGGCGGTTGTACTGTTTGATTTTGCGTCTGATTTTGCAACGAAAACATTGAACCGAACGAACTGGACGTACCGCCCGACGGCACGTGAACCGTTAGTTGTCCGCCGCCTTTGACCCATAGCAGATTACTCGACCGAACGAAGTTTATCTCCTTGCCGATGAGTTGGACACCCTTGCCGGAAAATTCAGCGTTCGTTTGACCGTTACCGATAACTTTTACTGTCATCTCGTTACTCGCGGCATTCGCGGTGTCGAGTATCGGGTCGGTGATGTGAATCTCCGAACCTTTGATTTCAATCGCGCTCGTGTCGCCCGTTGGTACAATTTCTTTGATTGCGACTTCGTAACTGATGTTATCTTTGACAACACCATAAATATCTATCTTTGCGATGTGCGTGTTGGCGGGTGTGATAACTACGCTCAACTTGAGGTGGTCGGCTTTCAACTCGAACGGCGGATTTGTACCGTTGCCCGTTTGGTTGAACAGAAAACCGCGTTCCCCCTGCAAGTCTGCCGCGCGCGATACGGGATTGGCGGGATTGTTTGTAATCGGTACCGACAACGGTTGCGATGTCGCGACTGCTGGTGCCGCACCGATTGGAGTCATTCGCGGTTGGGACGGCTGCACCGCTCCCGGCGCGGTTTGCGACGAATTTGCGTTCGGCAAGTTTGGCGGATACTGATACTTTACAGGACGCAGCGTCGACATAAGCGGTTCGCTGTTGTTCGGTTTTTCGTTACCGATGTAAGTGAAAGTCATATCAAGTTGACGGACTTCGCAGTTACCTTTGACGGTTTGAAAATGAACGCCGCCCAAGACTTGTGCGCGGTCAATGATGATGTTACCACTGGAAAACAGATCGGATTTTTGTGGCACTGCGGCATCGGTAACATTGCCGGCATCGTTGGTTTGCGGTTTGAGCAAGCACCAGAAACACGCACTGTTCGCGGTCATTTTGCCGGTTGCTTCCAATTCGGCGTTAATTTTGCTTTCCTTAAAAACTTGCCTGTTACGCTTGAGTTCGTCAGAACGGAATGTATTGTTTTCGAGAAACACTATCAGACCGTTTGCGGTTTTCGGGTCGGGGCTGACGGTAAGCCGGTCCCACGAACATGCGAATTTCTGCGTATTGGCAACGTTTGCGCCACCGCCGACTTTGCCGCCCATTCTGCCATTGACCGCCGTCAACTTTCCGAACGTCTCGCCCTCTTTCGGCAACACGTACACGACTTGTTCCGCGTCGAGATAGTAACCCTTCTGCGGACACGCGAGATGGGCGGGTGTCAAGCCGCTCGGTTTGTCAACTTTATAAAACAGCGTTTTGGAAATCTGGATGTAATTGTTGACCATATCGTATCGAATCTCCTCGCCTTCCGCGATGAAGTCACGCGACGGCGACTGCAAACGCGCCGGTGTCGTAGCACGGCGAACCACTCCCGTTGACTGCCCCGTTTCTTCCGGTTTGTACAAAGCACGAATCGCCGCGACTTCGTAGTTACCAACTTCGCTTGGGTCATTGAAACCGTCGTCCGCAGCGGCGTTTGCGTTACCATTATCCGTTTTACGTCGCGGCTGCAACAGTATTTGTAACTTGCCGCAGTCGATTGTATCACGCGTTCCGTCGGGATTATTATTCACGACTACAACGTCCTCGTTAAAATTTGCGAGCCAGTTGTTGGGAAACTGTACGTCGGGAACGAGCGAGAAATTACGTTTGCAAGTTATGTCGATAGTTGACTGTTTAGTTGTCGTTTTATCGGACACATTTTTTTCGGACGATTGTTTAGTGAAACTATCGTTGGTAACGATACGCAACGACTTCATTTCAATCAACTCAATTTGCGACAAACTCTTCTGCCCTTCGGGATTTTTCGGGGCTTTTACCGACATAACGATATTTAGTTTTGAACCAAAACACCGGTTATTTCCGAGTATCAACTCAATGTCGTGAATCGAACTAACGGTAGTCGCGGCTTTTGATTCGCTGAACGTTATGTCACGCCCTTTGATGTATAGGTCGTCGTCGGGCGATGTTTCTTTCATATCGCTGTAAAACGTGACATTGCCTACGAGCGTACCTTTGGTTATGTTCGGTACAGTACTTCCGCCGAAACCAAATTCGTTGTCGAGTTCGACAAGTGCGTGGTCGGCGGTACGAATGACAATTGCCTGACGGCAACGTTCGTCGAACGGAAGTTCGGTGTCGCCTTGCAACATCATAATCGTGCAAGGGTAAACTTTGATACGTGTCTTATCATCGAGCCATTCCCACTCTTTGAAAATGATAACGGTATCATCGGTACGAAGAATACGGTTTTCCTTGTCGTGTTCCCAGTAGTCGGCGGGTAGAAACTTGGTATATGATTCGTGGATTTCAGAACCGCCAAACGCCGAAGTCGGCTGTACAACTCCAACCCGCGAAGGCATAAGCACAGGCACCGCCGCAAACGCGCACAAAAGATAACACGCGAAAACAACGAGAAAACTGTAAAAAGCAAAGTAAAAACGACGTGACATCGCGGCGGTAGGCGGTAGTAGTAGGTAGAAAATGTTGACAAAACCAGAGAGACGCGGAAGTGTAACGAAATTTCAAGTTTTAAGCAAGAGGGAAAAAAGGAAAGTTTTTCCAGAGACAGATTGTGTAAATCTGCCCTTTCTCAATTTTTCATCCGGCGAGGACGTATATTTTTAGGACATCTGTTGTTTTTACTTGCATCTTACACCGAACGCCCACTTTTTTGCCAGCGGCTGAATTGTGCAGTGTTGCGTAGATAACATATTAAATTATGACGTGTACAACGAGTGTAACTGCGCACCAGCAAAATTTAACAGATAGCTACGTTATCGCTATTATGCGTGTCACGTCGTCGGTTAAAATCGACAGATGAAACACATTTCAGGGCTGGTATCGACAGTAAAAAAATGGTAAACTGTTACGTGTCTGAATTTTGAGGACATCGTTTGTACCAAGGTTTTTTAATTATTTTACAACTACACTTACAGGAGACTGACCAATGACCGTTCGATGGAACAGATGTATTTTTCAAGCATTGCTTTGTGCTGGTATCGCTTTTGGAATGTTACCGGTTTTCACGTTCGCCGATGAGCCGGCAAAAGAACCTGTTCCAGCGACGGAACAGGCGGTTGATGTTAAAGATGAATCCAAACCTGTTGAGTCGCAAACCGAAGCGAAAGAGGAAACAAAGCCAGCACAACTCGAAAAAGTAACCATCGTTATCGAAGGCGACGCTCTCAAACAAAAGGGGATTCACGAATGGGCGGGCAAGGCGGGGCAACTTGTTGTCGATTGGTATCCGAAAATGGACAAGTTACTCAAGTCGGACGGTTATGTGCCGCCGAAGGAGTTGAAAATCATTTTCCGTAAGATGGATGGAGTGGCATACACGGCAGGCGGAGAAATCAACATCTCCGCTGACTGGATTCGTCGGCAGCCAAACGATTTCGGAATGGTCGCGCACGAACTTGTACACGTCATTCAATCTTACCCGCCTTATCCGCGCCGCGTCAATAATGGTTGGGTTACGGAAGGAATTGCCGACTACATACGGCACGCTCATTTTGAGCCGGAAGTTCCGCTTCCGCGAATCAACCCCGACCGCGCGAGTTACCGTGATGCCTACAAAACCACCGCTGGTTTTTTCATCTGGATCGAAAAGAATTACGACAAGGAGTTTGTAAAAAAACTAAATGTCGCGATGCGCGAACGAACATACGACGATTCCATATTTGAAAAACTGACCAGTAAAAAACTCGACGACCTTTGGAAGGAATATGCTGACACGTTCCGCAAATAATTGGTCGTGCGAACCGTAGGTAAAAAAATCTACGGTTGATAGATGTACTTTCCAAAAAATCAGAACGAAAAATGCGTAAATTCAGGGGTTTTAGGATGTTTGAATTAAATGATATATCACCTTTTGAGGGTGAAACACATTTAATTTGGTAATTCTTTCGATGAAGCACGTAAATTACGGTATTCGTCAAGTGTTCTCTCCACAGTTTTTGGGAAAGTACAGTAAATAACTTCGTAAAAACAGGAAAAACAGTCATTTGCTTTACCACCCTATTTAGAAATTGGTGAATGTTATGAAATTTAATGCGCAGTGTATATTGTCGCTTGTGCTACTTGGTATTTTCGGCGGCGTTATGGGGTATGCGGATTCCATTCCGAACGGTATGGATGTTCTGAATACGATTATGAAATCGAGAGGAGCAATTCAGCGCGGATATGTCGAAGTGGAAACGACCTATAAGGATGTCAGGACTCCAGCAGTTCATAAAAAATGGAACATTTGGTTTGACGGCAATAAAATGCGTTCCGAAGTAACCCGTAACGGGAATACGGATGTAAGATGCCTTGATTGCTACTCAAAACAAACGTTGTTTTATTATACCACCCAGTCCCCACCGAGCCCCTCCGATGGTAAAATGGCATTGACCTTTTTTGACGGCTACGCCAGACCTTCACCGTCGGACTATATTCCTGTCCCCAAATGGTTCGGTTGTACATCACTCACAATTGAAGCATCACAGTATCAGTTTCCTTTGGAAATGTACGGTTCAAAACCAGACAAATATACCAAACTTCCCAAAGTTACCTCCGATGTAGTGGCAAATGTTGATTGTTGGAAAGTCGATTACGAACTTCCTGGCGCTATCTCTTATTCTGTTTGGGTGGACAAGTTGGACCAAAGACGTGTGTTAAGCACTGAAAGCCGCTTTGAGGCGGAGGAAAACGGTAAAAAAGTTCTTTTTATTGATAGGGTGGATTCAGAAACAGAAAATTATCAAGATAAAATCTGGTTTCCGGTGAAGTTGGTTTACAAAAGGACGGAAAACGGGAAAGTGACTTGTGACGCGGAAACTCGTATCAAAATACACTCGTTAAATAAACCGCTCCCATCGGACACATTTTCGCCCAAAGGTGTAAGTTTTTTGATGCCGGATACACCTGTTGCGTGGCACTTAGATCGTGACCGCCCCGTAGCAGAGGGCGAGTTGGTATGGAATGGTAATGAGGTTGTTGCGGCTAATGAATTGTTGCGGGAACCAACTCGTTTAAGACCTTTCAATATTTTTTTAATGCTCCTCGGCATCGCGTTGATTTGCATTGGGCTCGGTATGAAATTTTGGAAAAAAGATGTGAGGTAGGCGCGCTATGGCAAGAGAAATATCAAACAACAAGCCGTTTGTTACCGCTTTGTTTTTTGTCGTGGGCTGTGTTATACTTGTGGTTGTTGTTTTGTGATATTCACAAACAACTGTGGGGAGAACCGCTCGACAAATACCGTAAATTACGTGTTTTATCGAAGGTGTTGCCGAATTAAATGTGTTTTGACCTCAAAAGATGACATTCGATTTCGTAAAAGGATGTTCGGCGAACGAAAGCGTTATACAGACACCAGATAATGAAGTATTCATCAATCTACACGAAGATGCGATTTGGTATCGCACTACTATTGATTCTGGTGTTTGTGCTGGCATCGCTCGGTTGCTACACCGTCTTGCAATTTCGTAGCGTTGTTCACGAAGTCACGTGGCGGACTAAGGTTTTCCCGATAGCCGCCGGGTTGAGCGGCAGCGTGTCGGAGATGCGTGTTATTGTCGGAGAATTTCGCGGTATCAGGCGAACACGAAGCCGGTTTCCAACAATCGAAAAAAATGATTACGGTTTACATCGTCAGTTTCAAATGAAATTGGATGTTTTCAAATCTGGTTACGCGAGTTACGAAACGGAGTTGCAAAAACGCGGTAAAACCGATGGTCGGTACGAAGAAGAATGGAAATCACTTAACACCATCAAATTAAATCTCGCTCCAATCGAGTTGCTCGTCAATGATACATACGAGTGGGGCAACAACGATGATTCGCTCAACCAGATGAACGGCTATCTCACCCAACTCGCACCGCTTGTCGATAAACTGCCGAACTATCTCAACGTCAATATGGTCGCTTATACCGACACTATACGCCGCTATTCAATTTGGCTGAACGTAATTTTGATAACGTCAATAGGGTTGTCGGCGTTGCTGCTGACGTTGTTTCTGTTTCTGCTGTATTGTTGGATTTTCAGACCGTTACGCCAGTTGATAGACGGTTCGCGGCTTGTTGCCGCAGGAACGTTTCAGTACCGGATAACGTTGACATCGAACGACGAAATTGCGGAGTTGGCAGGTGCGATGAACAATATGACGGAGCGGTTTGAGAAAATACGCGATGACTTGGACAGGCAGGTACAAGTTCGTACGCAGGAGGTTGTACGCAAGGAACAACTCGCGAGTGTCGGCTTTCTCGCGGCGGGTGTTGCTCACGAAATCAATAATCCGCTGGCATCAATCGCGATGGCGGCGGAGTCGCTGCGGCAACGTCTGATAACGGACGGTGAACACGGGCAAACGGAAGTTAAGATAGAGGACGCGAAACTGGTCGAACGTTTGCTGCGAATGATTGAAGACGAGGCGTTTCGTTGCAAAGGTATAACAGAAAAACTGCTCAATCTGGCACGGGTCGGCAACAAACGCCGTGAGAAATGTGACATAGTTATAATCGTTGACGACTTGATTGAAATGTTACGTCAACACGGAACGTACAAGGAAAAAAAGTTGTCGGTAGAAAAGCCGATGTTGCTTTACGTCGATATCAACGCACAGGAAATCAAGCAGGTTTTGTTGAACTTGATGGTAAACTCATTAGACTTTATTCCGCCCGATGGCGAGGTAAGGGTGGTAGTAAAACAGGTTGAAGACCAAGCGGTGGTAGATGTGATAGACAATGGAATTGGAATGAGTGCGGACGTTTTGCGAAACGTCTTCGAGCCGTTCTTCACCAGCCGCCCGCAAGGGGGGGGAACAGGTCTGGGCTTATCAATCTCGCACAGAATAATAACAGACCACGGCGGTAAATTGGAAGCATTCAGTGAAGGTCAATCCAAAGGTTCAACATTCAGAATGACGTTACCAATGAATTAAACTCTTACACTTTACACTAACTATGCGTTATTTAATTTCACTGCTAACATATAACGAAATCGAAAATCTGCCAATAATAACGAAGGAAATTTTTGAAGTAGCCCCCGATGTTGACATATTGGTAGTTGACGATAATTCGCCCGATGGTACAAGTGATTGGGCGGCGGAACAAATGCAAACCGAACCGCGTCTAAAACTAATCAAACGCGCGAGCAAGCAAGGTCTAGGTACCGCAACATTAGCGGCAATGAATTACGCAATAGAAAACGAGTACGATTACTTAATAAATCTGGATGCTGACATAAGTCACCCGCCGCGTTACATTCCCGAACTTCGTAAAAAGGCGGAGGAAGGTGTTGATGTGGTAATAGGTTCACGTTATACAAAAGGCGGTAAAATAGAAGGATGGTCACTGATACGAAGGTTAATGAGTAAAGCAATCAACTTCTACGCCCGCACAATACTAGGATTAAAAACAAAAGACAACAGCGGTTCATTCCGTTGCTACAAAACAGACAAACTAAAAACGTTAGACCATAAAAAAATAGTCTCAAAAGGTTATGCGTTTCTGGAAGAGGTACTATACAGACTAAAAAAACAAAAAGCAACCTTCGCGGAAGTCCCAATAACATTCGTAGAAAGAAAATACGGCAAATCAAAAATAAATAAAAAAGAAGCCATTACAGCACTGTGTAATATCCTATACATAAGAATTATGTAACGTAATCGTTCTTAACAACTGTAATAGTATTACTCCTTTCATGTTATACTGTACACGGTTGAAAATTGCTCTCAACGCGATGTTGCCGCGAGCAAACCTACGGAGAATATTTACAACGAACCACACTAAATACACAAGCATTACCTAACTTGAAAATGTTATTTTAGATTTAGAATTTTATGTAATGATAAGTTTTATGTCCATCATTAAAACCTTAGTCGGCTCGTTGTAACATCGCGGTTGGGAGCAATTTTCAACCGTGGCAAGTATCCCAATGATTATGAGCAAACTTTTTGCAAAAATTCTTCACCCCTATTGACTTCATTCCAAATAGTGTGTACAATGCTAGACTTCACGCTTGTGATATGTTTCCGCAAGCAATTTTCACACCAACCTTTTCACGAAAGGAAAGAAAAATGACAAATTATGTAAAAACACAAATTAACACAATTAACCAAATGTTAAAATGGGGGGGGGGGCGCAGTTTGTAGAAGATACAATAATCGCTCTTCTCGTTCGGCTTTTACTTTGGTTGAACTTCTTGTTGTTATTGCCATTATTGGCGTTCTAATCGCTTTGCTCTTGCCCGCTGTGCAAGCCGCCCGTGAGGCGGCGCGACGAATGACTTGCTCCAACCACATGAAACAGTTTTGTTTAGCGGCACACAATTTTCACGATACCCATCAGACGTTTCCTGCCGCGGTACAGCGTATCGGTGGATACTGGGACGGTACTGGCGGTTGGCGGTTCAATGTCCACGCGGCATTGCTTCCATTCATTGAACAGCAAGCGATGTACGATCAATTTGCATCGGGAACATTAACCCCATACTATGCTCCGGCGGATACTATCATCAACACGTTTACCTGTCCGTCAGACGGTAACGTGAAAGAAAAAGGACGCACCAACTCCGCTGGTACTGCTTGGTCCGCACGTATCAATATCCAGACGTGTTTTGGAGACTCAACACGAGTGCAGGGGAACGCACGCGGATTATTCACGTGGAATGGGTCTGCTACAGTTACAACAACGGAAAGGGACGACGGCACTCTTGCGGCTCGTCTTATAGTGCCGAAAAGTATGGCGAATGTAACGGATGGAACAAGCAATAGTCTTTTCGCAAGCGAATGTGCTACCGCCCTTAGTGCAGGATTGCCTGCGCTTAAAGGAGGTATTCGGAATTACACCGGTCTGCAAGTTGCCAACGGTACTGTTGACCCTGAAACTTCTCATGCAGCGGACTGTCGGGCGAAAGTATTGGATTGCTTGAACACATCAATTTCTACGACAGATAGGAATGCGTTAGTCAGCGGTTCGTCGAGCCCTTGGCGTGGCAGCAGGCAATTTGACCGGCATCAGGCTTACACCAATTTTAACACTTTGATGCGTCCGAATGGTCCTGCCTGTGCTCAAGGAAACAACGAAGCCAGTTGGGGAGTTTATCCGCCGCAAAGTTATCATTCAGGCGGAGTGAATTGCGGCTTTGTTGACGGCAGTATACGTTTCATTACAGATAACGTTGATACGAACAACTTGAATGGTACGATAGGCGGCGGTGATCCAAACTACGGCGGACAGAGCCGTTTTGGAGTTTGGGGAGCGTTGGGGTCAATCAACGGAGGTGAATCGAAAGGACTATAAAAGAACTTTTTAGAAATAAAGGATTAGGAACCAGAATTTTTGGGCTGGTTTCTAATCCTAACCCACTGCCCAAAATTACCAACTTTACTATTATGAAAACACAAAACATTACATATCTGTACATTTTAATTTTCGTTGCGTTATTGGTTTCCGGTTGTACGGACAAATCACGTCCGACCGATTTACCGAAATTGTACACTTGCAAAATCAAGGTTACGCAAGACGGCAAACCGTTGGAAGAAGCGACCGTTACATTGCTATCAAAAACACCGTCAAAGTATGGAGCGAGTTCTGCAACGACAAACGCAACCGGTGTTGCCGTGCTGCGGACTTACGGGTATGACGGCGTTCCGCTTGGTGAGTATTCGGTGACAATTACAAAAACCGGAGTCGAAGGTGCGAAGGAAGCCGAAACGCCTGAGGGGATACATTATCACGTCGGCGGAAAAGTTTATTCCTACGTGGATTCGAAATTTTCCGATGATACGAAACCGCCGTATGAGATAAAAGTAACAGAGAGCGGCGTGAATGAAACGTTTGATGCCGGTGCGCCGGTTCACATGTTTTTGCGAAACAACGAGTGAAACATCATTCCGTAATCACGCTTTTTTATTTGGTCACCGTTATGCGTGCGATATGCGCTGGCACCTTCCAAAAAAACTACCGTTTAGTTTAGCAATTTCCTGATTCTACGGGGGGTTGCTGTATTGTGTCGGTCGGTTTTTTAGAAGGTGCACTTCATTAAAGTCAAAATTTTTTGTATTCATCGTGTCACCGTGTTTTCGTGGTGAAAAATTATCGGTGAATAGCTGCGCATAATCGAATCCAACACTCAAACTCTCTAATTCCCCTAACTTCTCCCAAAAATTCTGCTCAAAATTCCCCTAGACTTACTTTTTAATTTTTCGTAAACTCACCTTGTTCGTTTTGGGGCTTTTGTCATTTTTATCATCAATGAAAGAATTTTTCACATGAATACTTCGCCTTCACGTCATCTTATTGGTTGGTCACTTCTTTGGGGTACCTTGTTGACAGTTATGTTTTATGGTGCGATTCGGCTTGGGCTTATTACCAACCCGCTTGTCATTCAATACACAACCGCGCACCCCATCGAATATACCGAAGTCGCTTTGTTTATGGTTGGTTTCGCGTTTGTCATCGTCAAGTATTTCGACTTACTCGGACAGCGCAGCGTGCTTGCAAAAGGTGTCATCTTGCCCGAACGCGATTCGGTTCAGATTCCTGTTACACAATGTAAGCAACTATCCGCGGCAGTCAACGAACACATCAAAAAGAACGGTACGACAATCCACGCCTCGCGTCTCGCTTCACTGCTAGAATATCTCAATCGCGGCGGCGACCCCGAAATGCTCGATACGGAAATGCGTTACCTGTCAGACGACGACGTGAACTCCGCTGACGGTGATTACGGTTTCGTGCGAACAATCCTCTGGGCAGTCCCGATGCTCGGCTTTCTCGGTACCGTTGTTGGTATCACGACGGCGTTGAGCAACCTCGACCTTAACGCAATCAACGAATCCAGTCAGGCGTTGTCCGCTGGTCTTTCCGTAGCGTTCGACACAACCGCACTCGGTATCGGACTTGACCTGCTTTTGTACTTCTGTCAGTTTCTCGTTCATCGCAGCGAAATGACGTTACTCAAAGAAATTGACCACATCGTTGAGTCCGAAATTCGCGGACGGTTCGTCTGTGACAAAGATGTTGCGAACGGTCAACGCGGTGAACTCACGGTGGTTCGCATGATGCTTACTAACGTTCTCGAAACACTCGAATCACTGATGAAAACGCAGTCAGAAGTTTGGAACACAACGATAACGTCAGTCAACGAACGTACCGCGAGAATCGCAAGCGATGCCGCTACGCTCGTTCAAACGTCGCTCGTCAAAGCACTTGCTGAAAACGTCAAACAGCACGCCGCCGAACTCGGTAAACTCGAAACAAACTTGCACGCGTCGTTACGCAACGATGCAGCGCGTCACCACGACCAACTCAAAGGTAATACTGAAATGTTGTTACGCTTGCAGGAAGCAATCACTAACCAAACTGAAACGTCGAAAACTGTCGTTGACGCAACGTTACATCTGACAAATCTCGAAAACACACTCAATTCAAACTTGCGTTCGGTCTCGCAGGTCGGTAATTTTGAAGACACAATCAACTCGCTCGCGGCGGCGATTCACTTACTTAACGTCCGCTTGCAAACGCCGACACCGAACAGTGTCAACTTACGTCACGACACCGCTGCCGCCGCAACCGGAAAAGGATACGCCGCATGAAAAGAATTCCGTTCTTCTCGCGGCGAAGAGTGGATGCTGGCAACACAGTTACGTTGTTTCCGTTTCTCGCCGTTTTGTTATGTACGATGGGAGCGTTGATTATGCTGCTCGTCGTCATTGCGCAGAAGGTACGTAATGAATCGAACGAACAACAGACCGCGACCGCCGCTCAACGTGATAGCGGGTTAAACAAACAACTCACGCTTGAAGAAGCGAATGAAGCGAAACGGCGGTTGCTTGAAATCGGTGAAGACATCGGATTGATGACGAATGAACTCACGAACTCACGCGACACTCTCGACGCGAAACTTGTCGATGCCCGCGCGAAACTCGCGGCGTTTGAGGAGCAAACGCGGCGAATGCGTGATGAAAAAAAACGGTTACTGGCTGCGGCAGATAATCTGGAAAATTCCGCCGACGCTGCCGCAGTGACACAACAAGTTGACGAACTAAAAAAACAACAAGACGTTTTAACAGAACTGAAATCGCAGATTCGCAAACAGATTGCGGCGAACGCGGCGCAGAAGGAGATGTTGTCAATAATTCCGTACACTGGGAAAAGCGGCACACTACGCCGCCCGATTTTTATTGAGTGTAATGAAAAGGGAGCGGTTTTGCAACCGGAGGGAGTTACGTTGACAATGGAAGATATGGTGTTGCCTGAGCGTGCCGACAATCCGGTCGCGATTTCGATGCGTGCGGTTCGTCAGTACCTCATTGAGTCGAACAAACTCGAACCGAACGAGGAACCGTATCCGTTATTCGTCGTGCGTCCGTCTGGCGTTATGACGTTTTATAGCGCGCGGGATTCGTTGAGGTCGTGGGCGGGTGAGTACGGTTACGAGTTGGTTGGTGAGAAGGATATTGTTGAAATGCCAGCGGCTAACGCGGAGTTGAAATATCGTGTCGAAACGCAACTTGCGGAGAAACGGAAACAACTCGCGCCGCTGATTCACGCGGCGATAATGGAAGAACGCCGGGCGAACGCGAACGGCAGAGGCGGGAATTACGGATTCGGGTCGGGGTCGCGTGAATATCGTGTTGGAAGTAACGGAGTGGAACGTGCGGACGGCAGTCCGTCAGGTTGGAGACCAAGAACCGGCGCGAGAAATTCCGATACCAACAACGGAATTGTAACCGCAACGGGTTCAAACAACGCGGCGACTACAAGTAGAGTCACCGGTTCACAAGCCGCAGGTTCAAATGTTTTAGGTTCATCGAATACGCCGGAGTTGCCGAACGGCGCAGGTGGTAGCGATGTGAATAACGGTATGAGTGCGATTGAAGCGGAAGCGATGACGCAGAAATCAACGCCGCTAACTGATTCGTTGTTCGCCAATCAAAATCAGACAACGTCAACACAGGTGGAAAACGGTGAATACACTTTAGAATTTGTACCGTCAGAACAAAAGGTAGGTTCAAATGCTGACGGTTCAACGGCATCAAACGTACAGTCAAATGACAATACACAAAACGCTCCATCGAATAGCAATGCGTCAAATAATAACCCGCCAAAAACACCTTCGTTACCATTTTCGGTATCGGCACAAGGAACAGAATCACGCGGTGACGTAACGGTAACGGTTTCAAATAAGCACGATTTCGGTGTCCCTGATTACATTGACCCGATAATGATTTCGGTACAACGAACGATACGTGTCAGATGTGAGAAGGACAATTTGATTTTGTTAGCCCAACCCGGAATGCGTAACACGAAACGAATACCGATTGAGGATACGATGTTAATGGCGGTAGAAAAGTTTGAGGGAGAACTGGATGCATATATCAAGACATGGGATTCCGCCGGAGCAAGGTCATACTGGCAACCGGTGCTAAAAGTACAAGTTGCCCCGGACGCGGAAGAACGTTTTAATACATTGAAATTGTTGTTGCCAAGTAAGTTGATAATAGAGCGGGAATAGGAGGGGATGATTCCGCCGGATTATGGTGTTCGTTCGTAAACGTGTTGAAAGCAATTCTTTTCTCCGTCATTTACCAAAAAGACTACTAATATGAAACGCCGCAAAACAAATACCGGAAATGTCGAGGAAGGTCAGGATTCCTTTCTTGACGTTATTTCCAATATGGTTGGTATTCTGATTATCCTTGTGATGATTGCGGGCGTTCGCGCGTCGCAAAGTAATGCGAACGTAACCATACCGCCGGAGTTGTTGGCTGACAGCGAAACTATACAAGAACTCGAAAATATCTACGGTAATGTTGACGAGCAATCGGCGGGATTGCAAAAGTTGCGTGGTGAAATTTACGAGAAAGAAGGAATTATCAGCGATATTGTCACAAAGTTGAACATCGAACAAAGCGAGAATGCCGACCTCGTCACTGAGTTGGCGGAAATAAAATTCGACATTGACCAGAAACGTGAGAAACTGAACGAACAAGAACGGGAACGTTACAATATAAACTTGCAAACATCGTTGGCAGCCAGCGAACGTGAACAACTCGAACAACAACTGAAACGTTTGCAGGAAAACGAAAAACAGTCAACAACAGTAATCGAAAACAAGCCATTGCCTCTCTCGCGCGAAGTGGAAGGCAAGGAGGCGCATTTCCGATTGCTTGGTAACAAAGTAAGTTACGTACCGCTTGACCAGTTGATAGAACGGATGCGGACGGATGTGTTGACGAACTTGAAAACGTTAAGAAATCAAGAGACGTACAGAAGTGTAGTAGGACCGATTGGCGATTATATGCTGTCGTATTCCGGTTTGGTCTATGATACGCTGCCGCCATCCGGCGGAGTGGGGAGACGTTTCGATTTAGACCACGCGGTAGTTACGCCGAACAAAGAGTTGGTAGGCGAGGACGTAGAAACAGCGATGCAACACGGCTCGGATATGAGGATTCAAATCTCGCAACACTTGCCGTCGGTTTATACAATAACATTCTGGGTCTATCCTGATTCGTTTGAGTCGTACAGAAAACTAAGTAAGTTCCTATACGAGAAAGGATACAAAGTAGCAGCCCGCCCGCTAGAATACAATGCCCCAATAGGTATTTCACCAAAAGGAACAAAGTCGAACGCACAGTGAAAGATACAATCGCTAATGAATATTTTTACATAACAAGCGATAATGAAGTGGACGGTAATGTCATTCATTGCCGTCGGTTTTAACCGACGGAGACGGTGTCGGGTGTGTAAAACTTAGTGAGGGATTTTTATATTTTCCAACAGTAATTCCGCTGTTTTGAGTATATTGCGGCGCAGATAACCGTCATCTTTTCCGCTTGCCGCAATCGCCAACACGCTCCCGTCTGCTTCAATCTCCGCCCCACCAAATTCTTGCACGCTCCCTCCACCACCCCGCTCCCTATCGCCTGCCCTTTCCGTAATCGCTCCGCATAACACAACCGCTCGCGATTGTTGCTCAAATACGTCTGCAATTCCCGAACCGCTTCCTTCTGCCCACCGTCAAATATCTCATCAGAAAGCAATCACTGATACGTTCCGAAGCGTGAAAAATGTCCAAGCACTCCGCCCAGTCATGCGT
>JAITST010000240.1 GCA_031287585.1 Planctomycetaceae bacterium
TGACCTTGCGGAAACGATTCTATACGTTTGGGTGGATAATCTCACCAAAGTAACCGGCGGGGCATTGTCTTTCGATGTGTATTCGATATTTCCAACTGATATTGTGATGTGGACGGAAGGGACAAAAGGTTCACGGCTTCATCGCGGTGTAGAAAGCGACGGACGTATTACTGAACAGACCCGATTAGCGACACTGTCCGGTGCATCCAATGTTTTTACGCGAACCGTTTATATGGAAGCCAACAATGCCGTTACCGGTACGGTTATGCTTCAAGCCAAACCGGTTTTGAGTACGAGTGCTGCCACTGGAAGCGATACCGTGAAAATTACGGCTATTGACTTTGGGCTTACGCCGTACACGCCGCAGACGCAGTACATTGTTCCGATGGAAATTCCAGAAGCAAACTGGAAGGAAAACGGCGTTGGAATCCGCCGTAATGGTGATTATGACAGTGGTAATACGTTGCCGGATTGGTCATTAGGAACGGCGACATCACAAGAGAACGATTTAATACGGCTAGACATTGCTGTTTCCACGGCTACGGGAATCGAGTATAAGATACGCACGTCTGCGACAGCACCGAACGTTCGTTTGTGGGATAGTGCTTTGAAAGGCGGTTACCCTGTTCACACGGTAACCAGCGGCTCGGTTGTCGCAGCGAGTAAAACGGTTTACGCCGAGTATACTTCTTCTGGAAACGCTGCCGTTACTTTTGAACTCGTTGCAATATTGACAGCAACAGGTCAGGAACTCTATACGGAGGAGATAGTCTTTCAACCGTTTAATAGCATGATCGTTGTGCTTGGCGGAGAATTTCAAGTGCCAAATGATCCTGTTAATTCTCCTGGAAATCATGGAATTTTTGATTGGGCGATTGCGAGATACCGCGAGGGATATAATGTCTATATGTATGACGAGGATGATTGTAGCGGATATGGGGTTGGCGCAACTTATAACGATATTGTCAATTCAATAAACAATCATCGTATCCAAAATATTGCGATTGCGGGATACAGCCACGGAGGCGGTTCGACCTACGGGCTGTCTTGGCGGCTAAATGAAAATGTAGCGGGACGCTTAACCGATATTACGCGAAGTTTTAATGTTGTACTAACAGCATATATTGATGCCGTTCAGGATTATACTGCAAGTCCTGAAACACGAAGACCGTTATTATCTCAATCGCACGTCAATTTTTATCAACTGAATTCTTGGCATCTTTACGGAGGTGCTACTGTAGCCGTTCCAGCGGTTGGGACTACGGAGAATCATCACATTGATCCAAACGGCAGTCTCATTGGACATGGAAATATTGACGATGATCTATTTGTTCTTCAAACCCTAGAAGCACGCCTGAAATTGAGAATACCATTCGCAAACCGTTAATATCCCCAAAATATGCACACGAACAAACGCTCCACTTGTCATCTGCCTTTTTGTGGGTTAGTATTGTTTGACCTATTGACGATAATCGCTTTTACTGGTTTTTGGCACTATATGGTCACAGATAGCATAATTCTACGGAGTTCTATTTTTTTAATTCTTGTTTCTCCACCTATTGCTGTATTTTTTTGGGGGTTATGTTTATGTTCAAAAAATAAATACGTTTTCTATATGTCAATCCTGCCGGGACTTTTTGCTTTGATATTTTTAATATTGCTGATACGGCATATATTCAGGTTGTAAAAAATGGTTATAGCGGTGCTGAACGAAGATTAATATCATTGAATCTCACGGCATGTGTCAGATTGTTTATGGGTTAATGTATAAATATAATCACGTGTAGTGTTACCTTAACGATGTTGTGGATTAATGCCTAAACCTATGCCGCACATTAAACTTGCGAGGTACTTATGAAATATCAGTATATTGTTGACTCTTTAATGTACATAATTATTTTTGTGATATCATGTGCGTTATCGTATCCACTCCTTTTTATATTAATGGCATCTATTCCGGGTAATGGTGCTACGCCATTAGTTTACACGTTTATATACATGGGGATGCTCTATCCTGCTGTAGTTGTGTTTTCCTATTCTGTCGTCGTTTATAGAATCATCAAATGCAAAACACCTGGATACTATCCTTTTTTGCCAATCATTTATTTTCTCATCCTACTATCAACTCCGTTTATTGCTATAATTATATGGACAGCTATCACCTATTACCTCTAATTTTTTACCATCGAATAATATGAAAGCAAAAATGAACGACAGAGTACCTCCGAATTTTACCAACAAATATGTCCTTGACAAACAACTGTATGAGGATACAGGGACTGTTTATGATGCGTGCCTGAAAGTGGACGAGACAACACCAATCCTACCCATCAATCTCGCCTTTGCTTCGTATCGAACCAAATTGTCAGCCGAAGCACTTGAACGTGGCGGATTTAATGCACTGATTCACCGGTTAGATTAAAGGATATATGATGATGTCTAATAATAAAATGTTGTCGTTAATCGTTTGCAGTATTTTTGTTATGTTGACAAACAATTTGTTTATCGCTGATGTTTTTTCAATAGAACCAAAATCGTTGAGAGAACATCGGGCAAAGATTGAAAAAACAGTCTCAATTTTTGAACAGCCGAGAGAATTTATCATCACAAGGGATGATTCATTATTTCTTGACAAAAAACGGCATATTCTTGGCAACATAAATCTAAAACAATCTTTCTTGCCCAAAGATAAAGTTATCACCCCCGAACCGCCGTGCAACCAATATGTTATTACTCCTGATAAAGATGTAGGAAATCTATTTTATATTTACCAAATTCCCTTGAAATCTTTTCGCGAAACTTTACTGAAAGGCGATGTAAGGATTACTTGGCAAAGAAAAATATCCGACAGTCCTTTTTTGGGACCCGCTGTGGAAAAAGTTATAACGCACCCGTCACCTTCAACGAAAGAATTCCCAAGATCTTTTTTTGATAGTCATTGGAATGATAACCCGATTGGCATCTTTTCCACTGAAAACAGAATTGCAAATATGGAAAATCACGCCGCATATTGTGTCACATTTTACAGAGGAAATATCCTATCTTATGTTTTTACAACTACCATTGGCAACCCATCTATATTGAGTGCCGTAAAAGATTCTCAAATCGATTATGAATTATTGTCTAAAATATATGAAACTTCGCTTAATCCCGACCCTCGCAAAGTCGCTTGGAGAATTGATCAATACTTGAAAGGCGCCCCGCTGGCAAAACTCGGCAACGAAGCGAAACAAAAAATCAAGACACTCAAAATAACATTACCGAAAGATACGAAATTCGAAATAGGTAAAAAGTATCCGCTGGATTTTCCGCGAAAATCACCGGACGGAGCAGTTCCGACAGAGATTCGGCTTGTCGTCAGTCGTGGTAGGATTCAACCAGTTCTCGCAACAGATAGAACGGATTCTCCAAACATTACATCGTTTGTTCGTGAAATGAACGGTAAATACACAGTATTGTTTGGTCAACCGGAAAAGCAAACTATTCACTGTTACCATATCAACGAAGAAGGAAAATGTCTTGCTTGGGGCAGTGTTGAAGTTGAGGTGAAGAAGTTGTCAGTATATCACAAAATCCGCAGCCCTTTTTCGTCTATCTCGTATAGCATAATCTCGTCTGAACAGTTGCTTCCGCGATGTTTTGAGACGTACATTGCACGGCGGAATTTTGTTCCTTCTCTCACTTTGCCTAGATAGATTATTGTGTTTGCCCCCGCTAGCAGGTCGCCTTCGTCCAGCGGTTTCTCTACCATTGCGTCGAGTGATGTTTCGGGCGACGTATATAGTACAACGCAACCGATTTTATTTAGGTCGTACTCGTTTTTCGCTACGTTCTTCTCGTTCGCAAGGTAGAACTGACGGAACAAGTCGCGGGCTAGCCATGCTGGTTCTTTGCGCAGTATCTGATGGTAAACGTATTCTAGCAGTTCAAACTGAATCGACTCACCTTGATGTGTTACCGGCTCAATGCCGTCAATCACCACCCGCTTGCAACCGCGTATGAAATGTGAATAGAAAAACGCGATTGTTGTGTCGAGATGTTTCGCGAGGTCGGCGTGCCAGTCGTTCCACGTGTCAAAGTCAACGTCGCGCCGTGTTACACGCCGTCCTTTCGTTGTCAACGCTTGTAAGTAGTCGCCGAGCGGACGTTTCTTATCGAAAATCGCGGCGTAGTCGATGGTTTGTTCCGATTCTTCCTGCTTAATCGTCCAATCGGCGATTCGTTTCGCGTACTCGAAATGACCTTGCGGGTCGATACGTGCCGCCATATCGAATATCACGCCGGTCGCCTTTTCACGTGCCAAAGCAGCACGTGCAAACTGAATCCCGAATTGCGTTTTACCGATTCCCGACGAACCGACAACTACTGTCATTGTACCCGGTATCAAGCCGCCGCCAAGTTTCGCGTCCAGTCCAGGAACACCTGTCGATAAACGTGACATATATTTTATTTTGTTTTATTGTTGAATAGTATTTTGATATGATAAAACGTAATTGTTATTGTGCGTTACGAGTGTGAACATCTACAATTTGACATTCTCTCTATTCTCCTCGTGTATTTAGTGTTGAGTATTCCCGTTACAAAAAATTTCCCAACTCCGTTCCGAAATTGTCATTGATTAACCAGCCGTCTTCGGTTGGTTCGAGTTGTAGATTTATCTGTACAATGTACGGCATATATTCAAGTGCATTGTCGTTGTTGCGTGGTCTCCACCTGAACACGGCTCTGAACGAAACGTCGGCAGTTGGCGGTGATGTGATATAGTTGAAGTCAATTTTCAAATCGCTGTACCTCGCCCTTCGCACGTCAAACTTTTGTAAACCGCTGGTGGCGAGTCCGCGTATGACGACTGCCTCCGGCAGAATAAGTTCGTGTACACCGTTTATATTGTTTGCTTCGATGTTGACGACGAGACCGTCAAGAACCGCTATCACGCTCTTGCGATTTGTCGGTACGAACAACACTATCACGATTCCAAGCACCAACACCACGACCGCAACCGCTGCCGTGATTAGGAACTGTTTCAACTGTTGCCGTATAACGAAAATGTAGAAACCAATCGCAATGATTATAAACGCGATAACGCCCCAAATCCAAATGTTTTCTAAAAATAATGCCATTTTTAATAGTCCCGTCTTGATGAAAAAAAAACGTCCGGTATAATGATTCTGTCGGTGACTGAGCGAAGGTCGTCATATAAGTTGCCGAACAAGCCAGACTTATACCGTTGCCGTATTACTTACTGCGTATCACGGCAAGATAAATATCCACCATTGTACATTACCCCAAACAAAAAATCAACGAGGTGCAAAATTATGAGCGGTACTTATGGAGACCTTATACCAATCGGCGGCGGCGATATTGTTCCGCTAATGAAGGACGAATTGATTGTCGGACGCAGTGATTCGTGCGATGTCGTTTTGCGGTTCAGTAACATTTCGGGACAACATTGCCGGTTCGTGTTGTCGGAAGGTTATTGGTATGTTATTGATTTGGGAAGTACGAACGGTGTTAAAGTCAACGGCATTAAGGTTACAAATCATCGCGTTGACCCCGATGTAAAACTGATGATTGCAAAACAAACTTACGTCATAAAATATAACCCTGTCCAAAACGGTGCGGCGGGTGTCAAGCCGGCGGATTCGTACAACGTACACGACGAAATTTTCAAATCCAAACTTCTGGAAAAGGTCGGTATTAAGAAACCGACCAAGCCGATTGTCGAATTAGACTCAGGTATGATTGTAAAAGATTTGGAAGGTAGTACAATGGATAAGAACAAGTTGTCGCCAGCATTGGTGAAAACGAAAATCAAAGACAATTACTTTGATGAGTTGGTTTTTGATTGAGATTGTAATAACAGTTTATTTTTTCAAAACCCTTTACATATAGATATAACTTATGCCTGTTTCACTTAAAAATAATATTTTCTGGGTCGGCTACGTTGACTGGTCTGTCCGTGATTTTCACAGTTACGACACTGTTCGCGGGGCGACTTACAACTCGTACCTCATACGCGACGAGAAAACCGCAGTAATTGACGGTGTGAACGAAAATTTTGTTGACTTCCAGTTACACCGCATCGCCGCACTAACGACGCTCGACAAAGTTGATTACGTCGTCTGCAATCATACCGAACTCGACCACGCCGGTTCGATACCGGAGTTGCTCAAAGCGTTGCCAAACGCGACGCTGTTGTGCAACGCGAAATGTTACGAGGAGATGAAGTTGTACTTCGACACAACTGGTTGGCGTGTCAAAGTTGTTTCGCCTGATGAGACCGTTTCGCTCGGCAAACGCACGCTCGCATTCGTCAATACGCCGATGGTGCATTGGCCTGAATCAATGGTAACATACGTGCCGGAAGATGAATTGCTGTTCTCGATGGATGCGTTCGGGCAACACATCGCGACGAGCGAACGTTTCGATGATGAGTATGACTTGGGTACGATACTGACAGAAGCGAAGTTGTACTACGCGAATATCGTTACGCCTTACGGTAAGCAAGTTCAGACGACGCTCGATAAGGCGAAGGGATTGAAAATCAGTATGATTGCTCCGGCGCACGGCTTGATTTGGCGGAAAAATATATCGGCAATTCTGGAACATTATCAACGTTGGTCGTTGGGTGAGTATAGCCCGAAAGCGTTGATTCTGTTCGACTCGATGTGGCACAGTACGGAAAAGATGGCGGAAGGAATTTTGCAAGGTGCTGCCGATTCGACACCGGACGTTGACACGCAACTGATGAATGTTCGCAGAACGACACTGACAAGAATTGCAACTGAAATGCTGGATGCATCGGCGGTGGCGATTGGTTCGCCGACATTGAATATGATGTTGATGCCGCAGATGGCGGCGGTGTTAACGTACATAAAGGGATTGAAGTTCACACAGAAAACTGCGTTCGCGTTTGGTTCTTACGGTTGGGCTTCAGCGGGTTGCGACCAGTGTGATAAGTGGCTGGACGAACTGAACTGGACACGTCTCTGTGACCCGATAAAAATAAAATTCCGTCCCGACCAAGCGGCACTACAACAATGCCGAGAAGCCGGAAAGAAACTGGCGGAAGCAGCAAAAGCGAGAGTGGCAAAGTGAGTTTGTGGGGGGAATGGTCGCAGTGACTCCGTATGCTAAAACCTACGGTTAATAGAGTGCCGTCTCTAGCGGTACTTGTTGATTTTAGATTTTGGTAAATACAACTGCACCTTCCAAGTGACTGTGGCAAAAGTGTCATCCTAACACGCTGTAAAAAACGCATTTTGTGCATTTTTACATTGAATTAAAGGCGTTCTTCGCTGAAGAAGCGGAGAGCACCTTTAATAAACACCATTTTGCAATACCGTATTTTACGCATATTTACTATCGTGAATTTTGGGAAAGTGCAGATACGTTGGTGACAAATGTTTAACGTTTTGTGAAACCGACCATATTATATTTCAGCATCAATGAAACGATACGGCTTATCATTACGACACGTATTTAACAATTGTTGTCCTAGCGTTACGTCGCCTTCTAATACTTGTTTAATTGCTGCTAACTTTGAGCCGTCTTTGATTGTACTCTGGCTAATTCCAATTATCCCATCTGAACCTATACTGGCTACAAACCCCTCCTTATCGCCGAGAGTGATACCGTTTGCCGCGAGTTTTTCCATTATTGGCGACGCTATATTAAACTTGAAGTTTTCGTATTTATCGGAAGACGGGTGGATATCTCCACCATTTCCATACGAGATTATTACTATATCAAATTTTTTATTGACAGCATCCGTACCAGCACACGCATAAATTCTATCTCCGAATCTCGCTTGGTCTTCGGCTTTGCTGATGTCACTGTAAAACTTTCTTCCTGACGATTCGAGATAGTCGTAATAATCTTTTCGCCACTTATCAAACTCAGTTGTAACATTGGCTGTTGGTGTTTTACCTGAAGTAACCGGTTGACCACACGACTGTTCATTCGCATTTTGACCTTTTAGTAATGTCGCCGACATAAAATACTCTCTACCATTCGCGGGCAACTTAAACGATACGTTCTCACCATTTGCCACCCGTTCCGCCGTCTTGTCTGTAACGAATCGCACAAAGTCATCGTAACGAAAAAAAACGTCGTTCAGTTCTATAAGAAAGTTAAGTCTTTGACTTTGTGGTTGTGTTGAACCATTATCTACATATTCAATCTCCGATTCAACCACAACGTTATCTTCCGAGACAATTGTTGCAGGTTCAGCAACTTTGTTAGAACGATTCTCCAAATCTTTTTTGTATTTCGCGTATGTTTGTTCGGCTAAATGTTTTGAATCGGAGGTCACAGAGATAAATTCATCCTTTTGCAATGATTGCAGTGTAGCGTATTTCTTTACGACGTGAATATCACCAGAAACACCACTCGCTAAACGTCCGACAATGGAGTTTTTACTAAACGATGGACTTAATAAACCTGATGATGGGTTTGTGGTAGTGTTGAAGTACATAGCGTTATAACGAAAGGATTGTGAAACAATAAAGGAATGAAAACTACCAACATTCTAATACAAAAACGACCAATTATACAAATACTTTATCACGACATATTAAGAATATATGGCGGTTGCTGCTGATAATTACAAATTACACGATTTTATCAGTCAAAAACTGCTTCCGTACAACTGCTCATCTACAACACTTGACACTTTTAATATCAGACTTATTCGGAAACTAAAACTTAAATAATATAAAGGATCGAAGTATAATAGAATATTATTAAATTCAGATTCCGAATAAGCCCAACGCATTATCAGTAAATTTACTGTCTAGTATGCGTAGAATTCAACGACTGAGTAATCAAGAAGATTCGAATTACTATCGTAAGAAGCCACCAACCACATCCATGCTCCTGGCAGAAGTGCCGAAACATCAACAAATGTGTTAAATGTATAACCCTCATATACCAAGCCCGACTCTGATTCATGACAAGAATAAAGTTCGTAATACGCCGCTCCAGTTCTCGGAAGCCATTCGAATAGATTAGGATTAGTACTATCAACATAATCTCCTTGTCGAGGATACACCAACGTTGTATTGAGGGAAAAAGTAAAGTCAGCATCGCTAGTTAATGGATAAAACTCGCCAGCATGCTTCCAAACGGTGCTACCACTTTCTTTACTCCAAATCCTGAAAATTGTATTAGCAGACGGGCAAGCCACTGCATAACCAGATTGGTTAGTTAATGGTTTTATGCAATACGGGAAAGGAAAACCCGGATCACCAAGATCATTATTTGACATATCCGTGATGCGAATTGATACGTTACCAACCCCGCCCGGATAACTAGCAGAATTTACCGCCTTTAATGTAAGCGTGTGCGGCAATTCACAGTGAAAATGATTCGGGGCTGGATTTGGTCCATCACAGTCATCAAGGCAACCATGCCAAGCACCACCAACATAAGCATAGAACTTACTTCTGTCAGTGACACCAAAATTATAATTCGACCAATTAAAACGTGCTTCTCCTTTTGACGTTACCACGCCATTCACAGAAGTCGTACTTAACGCAGTATTTACTGCCGTCTGTGATTGTGTACAAAAAACACGAACGTTTGGCTGCGCCACTCCGCCCATCCTAACTAGTATCGTTGTGTCAGGTGTTACAGTAGTTTGTGCCACCGCAAATAGCGATGAAATTGCTGTAATGGCAAATACACCAACGAACGGAACGGAAAATCTTCGTAAGAATCTCATAATTCTTTCTCCTCTATGTGTATGCCTTTGTGACGTTGTTTC
>JAITST010000279.1 GCA_031287585.1 Planctomycetaceae bacterium
GATGAGGGCGAGAACGATTTTGTCATTGGCTCCTTGTGCTTGGGCTGGAACGTAGGTTGCCAGTCCTAATGTCGTTGCCGCAGCAACAGAATGACGGATAAATTCACGGCGTTTCATAATAGATTTCATAATAAATTAGGGTTGTATTCGGGCAGTAAGTTAGTTAAAGCAGGAACGGAAATTGCTATTGCCCACGTTTAGCAAAATCCTTACACTGTGCTAATGTTACAGGAAAGGAATGCTAATGTCAAGTACCGACAATTTTTGAACAATACCAGTTTTTGGACGAATTATTGTTTTATGGATACCTGAAATACGACTCGTTAGAAACCGCAACATACAACCTATTCATCAAAAATTTTTCTGCGTTGCTCTTTTTTATGAGACTTTTTTGATTTTTCTTCGAGACGGCGTTTGATTGACGAACGTGTTGGTTTCGTTGGTATGCGGCGTTTTTGTACTTTGGACGCTTCGATAATCATTGTACGTAATTTGTCCAGACAATCGTCGTGGTTCTTCAAAGCGTCGCGGGTACGTTGGCTTGTCAACAGAATTTCACCTTGACGAGTCCGGCAATTCGGATGCGCGGCAAACAGACGTGCTACGACGCTCTGGTCTAACCAACCAGCCGGATTCCACCGCAGCACTGCCTTACTCGAAACCTTGTTCACATTCTGTCCGCCGGGTCCGCCGCTGCGAACGTAAGTGAATTGGATTTCGGAAAGCGGAATTTGAAGGGTTGGGGTAACGATGAACATTGGCTAAAAATTTTGTTGGTTGTTTGTGGTTATTTTTTAATATTGTATGTAATATCTCTACTCTCATCTGTCCATCACATAAAGCAAAACGTTAGTCGCCAATCTCAACGCTGACTCAGGATGATAACCTTTACAGTCCAACGTCGCCGTTTTTTCCAACGCACAACTTACGTCCAGCGGCGAGAATATCACCGCCCAGCGTCCTTCGATTTTTATTCCGTCCAGTTCGGGGACTTGCTCCAGCGGTGTGAGTTGCATTTGCCGTCCCGGCGTTCGTTTGGGCGACTGCACTTTTAGCCGCTCAATCGCGAAGCCGCCGAACTGGTCGGTCAACAACTCATCATCCGCCAGAATACGTGTCAACGGCGTTTCCGCAAACACCGCCTTCATCTCACGTTGAAACGATTCGATGAACATCGGTGACGAGCAAATCGCGTTTGCAAACAACGTCCCTCCGTTATCCAGAAACTCACGCAACCGTTTCCGCTCGTCGCCGCTAAACGTGAAAGCGTTACGTCCGTGCATAAACAAAACCGGATAATCAAACACCGTCTCGTTCGCCAGCGAAACCCTATCAACCTTGAAATCAACCGGTATTCCTAAACTGACATCCGCCCATTGAAGCAGGTTCGGCACCGCCCGCGGCGCGGCGTTTGTCGTATTCCCGCCCAACTCCAACAGTCCGATAAAAATCCGCCCGTGCCGTTTCTCCGTTCCCGACAACGCCGCCCCCGCCGCTTCGAGCGTTCGTTGGTCTTTCGTCTTCATCTCGCGGTTTGTCGCGTATGCAAGTATGTTCACACCGATACCAAGTCCTGCATCTATCTGCCGCTGCACCTCCGCTTTGTACGGCTTACCCCTGTCGTAAATCTGCGCAACTTCCCACAGGCACGACAACGCTGGCAGGTTCGCAATGCCGTCACCATCTCTCGACGGCGGACTGTAAATAACACTCGTCCGGCATCCAAAATTTATCCCTTCGAGCGGGCGGAGTTGGTCTGGTTCAACTTCAACTTCCGCATGCCAAATCGGGTGAGCGATGTCGAGCAACCGCAAATCGTAACCTTCTTCCGGCAAAACCAAACGCATCAATTCACGAAAACCGTTGTCAAACTGTTTCCCCCCTTGCAACGCCTCCGCGACAATGAACCCGCCGTGGTCGAGATAATCACGCAACTTCGCCGCAACTTTCGTCCGCTCTGCCGCGTTCATCGGCAGCGGCGAGTTGCTCCCGCGTAAGTACAGCACCGGCGACTGTAACAAATCTTCACTCGTCGCGGGGGCAAGGTTAATCGTCTGCCACGTCAATTCTTGTTTCCATTTCCGTTCGACGTGACGTGTTAAATGGTCAACATCGTTCGGGTGCGGGTCCCAGTTTTTATCGTTGTCGTACTGAACTTTTGAAATCAGAATAGGCCACCGTCCCCGCGAGAGAAAAATAATTGCGAACGACGTTGGTATGAGCGTTGCCGCGCCGTCTGTCCAGTGAACATTGAGGTCACCTTTGCGTTTGAGCAGCGATAACGTTCCTTCGCGATACCAGTCGTGGTTGCCGATGAAACGGTGTGCGGTCATACGTCCGACACGTTCAAGACCGTACAAGTAGTAAAATAGGTATGTTTGACCCATTCGCGGATTTTCGTTGACGGAAAAGTTGCGAGCCATGAAGTTTATGCCGGAATCTATTTGTGCCTGAAACTTATCTTTCGCGGCGGTCTTGCAGATTATACGCCCGTCGCGAACTTCCGCGCCGCCGGTAGTAGTCATACCGGACGAAACGACGAGACTTGAAATACCAGCACAAGTCATACTTCCCGTACCGCCGGTACTACCGGTATCACCAGTTGGTATGTAACCCCACGAACCTTCGTTATTCTGATTCCGCGACCAGTAATCACGAGCGCGTTCCCAAACTTCATGTGACGCAGAAATACCGGCACGTTCGGCTTCGTAAAGTGCGAGAACGGAAAATTGAGCGTTGGAATTGTCGCTGCTGGCGTTGACGGAATTATAAGACCAGCCGCCAACAATGTTTCTGATGTTGCGGGTATTAGTGTTTTGCATTGCTTCGAGGGTTTTAACGTTACGCCGAATCAGGGGCAAATCGCGGTCTGTTTCGCAAAGAGCAAACGCCATTGTTTGGAGAGATATGGCGTAGTTATGATAGTTGGTGGGAGAAAAAGCCAACTCGCGTAAGTATTCAAGTGCCTTCCTTATAGCCGGGTCGTTTCGGTCTAAACCTGCACTACGCAACGCGATAACACAAAGAGCGGTAACACCGCCCGGCTCGTTACCGCCGCCTTCGTTAGCGTAACCTTCCCAACTACCGTTCGGATGCTGCTTTCCCTTGATGTAAAGCACCCCCCGCTCAATCGCCTTGCTGACAACCTCCGGCTCAATATCCGCAGAAAAAACAAACGGAACAAAAAACAGGGTGAGACAAAAGAAAAGACAACGCAAATTCATAAAAAAAGAAAAATTATACCAACAGGAACAACGTCGGACAATAGCAGACAATAAAGACAATGACCCCGGCGGGACTCGAACCCGCGTAACGGCCTTGAAAGGGCCGTGTCCTAACCGCTAGACGACGGGGCCACAAATTACTCTACGTGTGAACCAGAATTCGTATAATTATCCACTTTTGTCGAAAACCGTCAAGGGGGACATCTGAAAAAAATGTTTGACGTACTTAATTATTCAATTCTGAATCGTCCCAGACACATTTGAGAAAATTAGTCCGATAACGGATAATTGCCGGAGAAAAGAGTTATCTCAAAACAAAAAATAACCAGCGATGTTAGTAACATCGCCGGTATATCTTATCCAATGCAGGATAAATTTTTAGGTTATCTTTCGCAAGCCGGTTGGCACGGTTCGCAAGCCGGTTCACAGGGGCTGCATGGATCAACACAGCGACGTGCTGCACATTTCGCTTTCAGTTCCGCGAACAGGTTGGCAACTCGCCATCCGAACGGTTTGACTTGACGACCACAAGGATCGCACGGTTCACATACGGGTTCGCATGGTTCACATGCTGGCTGGCACGGTTCGCAAGCAGCGACCGGTTCGCACGGATTGCAACGATTCGCCGGGCAATGTGCCTTAATGCGGGCAATCAGATTCTGCAACGGACGGGGTCTGCTGCAAACGTCGCCGCAAACTGGCTCGCACGGCTCAACTGGTTGGCAGGGCTCACATGCCGGTTGACAGGGTTCACATGCTGCTGGTTCGCACGGCGAACAGCAACCACGGTGGAAAACGCCCAAGCGTCCAAAAAGGGCGGCATTGGCGTTAGCGGACGACACTGCGAAAATAACAGCCGCGACCGCAAGGGTAAACAACACACTACGTTTCATTGGAAATTCTCCTCTGGAAATGGGGGGATTGAAATGTAGCAAGCAGCCATCGGACTGCTTTATTCTCTACATTCGTACTGGTTTATCGTCTCCGTATTCAGTGCTATTTAACCAATCTATTTTTTTTCGCTAGTTTGTCCAGCACCGCCTACCTAAAAATTGTACGAAAGTTACTTACATCATTTAATCAATGTTGCCTATTTAACTTACGTATCCTTTCTTGGAGACGATATTAATATAGGATTAATTTTTTCCTTGTTATGAAAATTTTGGTAAAATAATAAAAATTGTCAAAATAATCCGATTACAGAGAAAAATGGGGGATCAATTTCTGCTGGTATCCCTTGACAAATTTTGTAAATCGGGTACTATTCTATGGACTTTAGAATTGTTGCCGCTGGTTTGCGGCGAACTTACAACAACACTTCAAACATTCACGGAGTAAACACAATGTCCATTAGTGAACGAAAAAAAGAAATCAAACGCCGTCGGAAACGCCGCGAGCAGTATGCCAAAATGCTTGCGAAAATTGAAAAGGCAGACACCCGTACCCGTAACAAGTTCGCGGAAAAGTTACGTGGAATGACACCAGCGGCAGAAACTCTTATCGAGCGTTGGGGACTCAAGTAGCTCTCTGCGTGGAGACTTTGCTGTGCAAGACGACGCTGTTATGCGTTTTGAATCGTGTGGTACTCGTGTTTATCGAATTAGATCACAAGTCCTACCGCACTTGGTTGGTTACGTATATCTACTGCTAGGCAACTTCCCGCCAACACTAATCGACACCGGTAGTGGAGAAGGTTTTTCGACAACGGACATCCTCAATGGATTCGAGCAAGTTCGCACGAAATTTGGTGAGCAATTCAATCCGCAGCAACTCGAACGGATACTCATTACCCACGCTCACATCGATCACGCTGGCGGCGCGAGTTCACTGTCCGCGTTTCTCGAAGCCGAAATCTGGATACACATTTACGACAGCCGCATAGTAGCGGCTTATGAGGAACGTGTCGCGGTTGCGAATATCAGTTTCCAACGCTTTCTAACGAACGCGGGTATCGAACGCGAACAACGTTCCGCAATCATACGCGAGTTCGGGTTCGTAAAAGGACGTTGTAGCAGTACGTCCGTCGCTCGCCTACTCCGTGACGGCGATACGTTCGACGGGATAAATGTCCATCACGTACCGGGGCATTGTGCCGGACAACTGTGTTTTGAATTGCAACCATTTCTATTTGTTGGCGACCTAATCCTACAAAAAACGGTTGCCCAAATCTGGCCTCAATCGCTCGCGTCAAACGCCGGTCTGATAAACCAACTCGCGTCGCTGGACAAAATCGTGAAACTAACGTCGGGCAAACAGTTTATCGCATTACCCGGTCACGAAGACATAATCCAAAACGTGACAGAACGTATCGAAACAGTAAAACGAACTCACGCCCGCCGACTGGAGCGTGTTGAAAAATACATAAGCCAATCACCGAAACCAATCACAATCGCCGAACTAGCGAAAAAAATGTATGCAAACCTACCGCTAAACCGCAACCTGCTAGCCCTAGCCGACGTAGGCGCGTATGTAGAATATCTGCAACAAAACGCGGTAATACGTGTAGCAAACTACGAAGACTTCGAACAATTACAAGAACCAATCTTCCGTTACGCCAGAGTTTGAACAACAAACTTTATAATAACTTCTTCCAAACCATCCGCCGCAAAAAAATAATAATCGCGTACCCAATCCCCGTTCCGCACACTACCCCAATCGCGTCCTGAAACACGTCCCCTAACTCAAACGTTCTCACGGGAACGAATATCTGTGCAACTTCTGTCAGAAATCCGTACAAAATCAAAATCACCGTCCACCGTCCGACAAATGTAATCGGAACAGACAACCGCCTCTCCCATCCGCTCAAACCGACTAACACTATCATCCCCAGAAAACCAAACGACAAAAGATGTTTGTAGTCTATCGCCTCATCAACAACACTGCCCGGCAACGGATTCGCTACCAAAAGCAAAACGGTAAGCAATATCCAGTACGCAACTGCAACGTAACGCAATAGAAAAAAGTAACATATAAACATAGTAGTAAACCCATCAAAAATGTTTCTGTTTAATTAAACTGTATCGCAGGATACATAAAATATGCAAACCCGTCCGTGCTTCAGCCGACGAATGAGCGGACTTTTACCAATATACCATACATCCATTAAAATCAATAACTACCCGCTCAATCGCCAAACTCAATATGCCACCTGTACGGTTTTCGTAAAACGTATGATACTTGACTATACAAACATCCGTCCGCGTTATGAATTGGCAACTGCTAAAAAACATTCTTTCGTTTAGTAAGTTTCTAATTTTACGGGGACTTGCTGTTTTTAGTCGGTAGGTTTTGGAAGATGTCTATGATTAAAACACAACCACTCTTCAAAAAATACTTGAAAAAATTTCTGTCGCCACCGCCGCATTTCCACCCTGTTAATCCCGCCTCACCTGTTCATTGTCACAAAATATCGCAGGTTGCCCCCATTTTTTCCTTAAAAATGCGTAATTTACCCCCTAATTTTCACATTATCCAAAGTTTTATGCAAAAAAAATGAAAATTTCTGTTGAGGGGGATTCATAGACGAAAAAAAAACTGTATAATAGTGTCCTGTGTTCTTGGCGATGAGTTCGTCAGGATTTTGTTTGAATTCAAATTTGGGTAATTCATAGGAAAAAGTAACGATGAGTAACGACCAACAAAATTATCCCTTTGTTCAACGGCGTGGAATGAATCCCGGCGCGCCTCCACCAGGTGTCGAGCGTCGGTCTTTTTCTAACTGTTACGACGGTCTCTCGCCGGAGGCACAGGAATTGGCTGGTGCGATTGACCAGTATAAATTGCAGAATCGTAGGCGTTTTATAACTTACGAAGAGATGTTGTCGGTTATATTGTCGCTGGGATACAGTAAGTAAAGAGGCGACTTTTGACAACGCTTGAGATAGTTATTGCGCTGCTTGTGTTTTTTGTGTTGCTATTTTTTATTTTGGCGGCACGTGCAGAGGTAAGTGGTACTATTCGGGGCGGTGTCGTTTGTGACGGCGTAGTTTGCTGGAGCGGTTTTAGCGGTCAACAGCGGCGACGGCGGCGTTTGATAACGGTACTGGGTTTCCTGACGGCGTGTTTGATGGTAGTAGGGGCGTTTGCCGACCCGCACGAATCAACATTATTTTTTTTGACGTGTTGGTCTGTGGTTATATTTTTCCTGTTGTGGATAATTTTACTGGGAGTGATTGACTACCTGTTAGTCAAGACACAATTCAAGTTGGCTAGCGCCAGCGAGAAAATAGAAGGGATACTGATTGACTACCAGTTAAAACGGGAATTGAAAGGAAAAAACACGACTAAACAGGAAACCAAACAAGAAGACGAAAAATAAAAGGGGTCATAGCTCAGTTGGGAGAGCACCGCGTTTGCAACGCGGGGGTCGTCGGTTCAAGTCCGTCTGGCTCCACTTTGATTAAATACTTGTATGACAAGGGGTTGCGTAGAGGTGATTGGGTTAAAATTATTTTAGTGTGTACTCGATTTTTACCAATGTGTACTCGATTTTATGTCTCACGTACCTAAATACAGACACCACAAGTCCCGTAATAGGGGATTTAGCGAACATAACGGAAAATGGGTTTACTTTCCCGGCGCATATAATTCTCCCGAATCGAAAAGGGCTTATGCCGCGTTTTTACACAGTATTGCTGCCCCGTCAGATGAACCCGTCACTCTCATTAAGGGGCAAGATGTTACTATTGAGTTTCTTTGTACTGCCTTTTTGGAATATGCACTATTCCATTACCAGAAACACGGCAGAACAACCGGTCGTAAGCAGTTGGGTATCGAAGCGTCACAGACGTGGCCGGGTCACGCGAATTTAAGTACAACTGAGCATTTCTAAAAACCACAATTTTAACCGCAGAGTTCGCAGAGATTTTATTTTGAAAATCTTTTGTAATGATTTATAATAGAATAAGTTGCAAAAAATACTCCTCCGCGACTCTTTGCGTCCTCCGCGTTAAAGAAGAGTTTTTAGAGATTTTCATAAACAAATGATAACCACCTGCTTATCAATGAATTTGTGGAACAAGAAACCTTATTTTTACAAAAAAACACATCAGTAGCAATGGACGTTCACCCAAACATAACCTCATTACCTCATTGTTGTTCGCACAAAGAAAAAACGAAAACAACGTGACTATCATTCCTCACAAAATTCTTCTGATTTTCGTCTTGATTCAATTCGTTCTATTTCGTACTCTCACCGTGTTGGCGGTTTGGCTTGCTCTTTTCACTTGAATACCACTTCTCACATGAACTACATAAATTTGTTTTCGGCTTTTGTTGTTTCGGTTTGTCAATCGGTTCGTCAATTGATTGCTTCAATTGACCGTTGGGTTGCTTGTCAACATTCTTCTTCGTTCCCGCATGAGCGGTCGCGGGGTTTGATGATTGAGCCGCTTGAATCGCGTGAGTTGTTGGCTGCCAACATTTTAGATTTTGCTGTTTATGCGTCGCCCGGTAACGATGCTATTGTTACTTTCGACTTGTCAACTTACAAAAACGAGACGATGGTTTTCGATGTTACCGCTTATTCTGACGGTGCATTTGACCCGGGTGCTATTACTATTTTGGGGTCAAACGGTCAGTCGATTTCACCGTCATCAATCTCTACCGATTCAACCACTATCAGCACCGGTCGTTTTTCGTTGTCCGGCGGAACTTATACACTTAAAGTTTTGTCTGATAACGGCACGTTTGGCAACTTCAATCTTTCACTCGCGGTCGCGGACGATGTTGAGAGTAACAGAACCACATACGATCCGACCTTGAAAGACTTAATCACTGTTACACTCGCACAAAACTCTCGTATTGACTGGTATGGTTATCTAACCAATGTTTATCCGCATTTGATTGCGAAGTACGGTGCGGATGCTTTCAAGGGCAATTTGCTTATGCGGTTTCCAGAGATGGATATGAACGGTGATGGTGTCGTCGACAACAGCGACAAGGAACTCGCGATTGCGGTTGCAAACAGCGTAAACGGCGGTAATGTTGCTGATATACCATTGAAGACGGCGGTTATTACTACGTCGAAAACTACAACGCCGACGATTATTGATATCGACGGTCCCGCGATTACGATTGCGTTACGTGACGATACCGGTTCCAGTCAAAGCGACAAACTCACAACCGACCCGACGCTCAATGTAACAATCACCGACCCGCGAACAATTAAATCTGTTCAAGTTTCGATGGACGATGGACAATCG
>JAITST010000312.1 GCA_031287585.1 Planctomycetaceae bacterium
GCGGCAGTGTCATTTATACGACGACGTTTGATGCCGGTGAAGTGAAACCGGGCAGCCATTACGAAATTGACCTCGGACGGGTCGATATGATTGCGGCGGTAACGCTCAACGGCAAACCGCTTCGGACATTGTGGACATCGCCGTACCGCTTGGATGTGTCGGACGCAATTCAAAGCGGCACGAACACGTTGAGCGTGGAAGTAACAAGCACTTGGTTCAATCGGCTCGTCTATGATGCTGGTCAACCGGAAGAGAAACGCAAAACATGGACGATTGGCGCCCCCGGAAAAGATTCTCCGCTTCGCGAAAGCGGCTTGCTGGGACCGGTGATGTTTTGCCGCTGATGTTGTTCGTAAAAACGAATGATAACATCCTGCCCACTAATGTTTTAAGGAACAAAAAAAACTTATTTTTACTAATTCATCGGCGAGCAGGTGGTGACCATTTTTTTATCTGAATTAGGTTTGTTTACAGATACTCAAACTGTAAAAGAAATGAGAAATGGTGTTGCGCACGGAGGCATGGTGGACACGGAGAATGGTGGATTTTAGATTTATGATTGGATTTACAAAATCATAAATCTAAAATAATAATCTGCGCCGTTAGTGCCGTATCCAATCTTGTTCTCTTTCGGTTGATTTTTCCGGCTGGTTGGCTGGGGTTTCGGATTGGGTTTGGATTTCTATTGATGGTTGTTGGACTGCCGGCTGCTGGATTATTGCCGGTTGTTGAATTGTCGGCTGCTGGTAAACTGTTTGTTCCGGCGGTTTGGGTTTGTTGCGTGCAAACGGGGTTTGTTTGTTTGCCGACGCTGTTGGCAGATAGACTACCATCCTACGGTATTCCGGCGCGGTGTTGGCGGCGGGCGGTTTTAGTTGCAGTACCGTTTCGATTGCTGACGGCAACCCCTTTTGAGTTATGCTGTTCCAGTCGTTGTGCCAGTTGCTGCCGTCGAAGTAACGGAATTGTCCGTCAATTACTTCGTTTGCGTTCAGTGAGCCGTAACTTTTTACCGCTTCTGACGAGGTCTCAAAATCTAACTCGCGCCGGGTCAAACCTACCGACTGACTGTTGTACCACGCCGGTTTTACCTGATATTGTTCCGTCGGCACCGTTGGCAGGTCGAGCGATTCGGTTGAGAGAGCGGTTGCGTTTTGTTGAACCGTTGCTTCGGTGTTTGCGGCGGTGAAGTTATAGAATACGGTTTTCAGTTCCGGCACTTTCGACGGTGCCGCGTTGACAAGCCCCATTGCTGCATAACGCTGGTTACTGCTGTCATCGTCAGACGCAACCGGTGCGAACGGGTCGATTGAGATAACATCTATCCGTAACGTTCGGTCAGTACCGAGCAAACCGAACCGGCGTATCGCGTCGTCCCCGCTTTGTTCAGTCAACACGCCTTGAACGGGGTCTTGAATCGCCGCCGCCAAGTCGTCCGCCAACAACTGCGCGAGCGAACGTACAAGTTGCGAACGTTCGTTACGCTGCAAACTACGTGTGCGGCTGCCGCTGAATCCCGCGATGATGCCCCAAAGCAACGCGAAAAGCATAACAAGAATCGAAAGCACCGCAAGGGTTTCGAGGAGTGTGAATGCGTGATGATGTGGTTTCATAGTGAGATATACCTAACGCGGTTGAAAATTGTTTGTGTTGTGATGTACCCGTAATCAAAAATATTGGTTGTGGATTGTTAAACGTACCGAGTGACATTTGCCGTCAAGAAACAATGCGAACTCCTTCCTTACCCCGTAGGGGTTAAGCATGGATAACCCCGTGCGATAGCACGGGGTAGGTAACACCAATAATCCAACCCCGTAAGGGGTTGAACAAAGTATTATAATCAGTGGTAGTTCTTGTTGCACCCCTTGCGGGGTGCGGTCTTTTTGTGTATCTACCCCGTGCTAACGCACGGGGTTATCGAGATTTAGCCCCTACGGGGCAAGGATATAGGAACATTGCACATAACGTCTCTACAAATTTCAACCGTGTACGGTAATCATTCGTTTTTCTATTTCGTCTGACCGTCCAACAACAAATTGTGTTCCCTCTTTTCCGCATTTTGTTCGACTTGCTTTTGCTCTTTGAATTTAACGCCGTACATAAACATTTTCCAAAGTTCTATATTCTTCGGTGAATCGGGGATTACGTCTATTGTTGTTGCTATCACTTGTTGTGTGTCATTAGACCTCAATTCTATACACGCCGCTCCTGATGGTTTTACCAATGCTTCGTACAGACAAACCGCTCCGCATTTTGCTGATTCGGGGGCATCGTTGAATAGCGACCAATCTACCGCGGCGGCTTCGTATAATACTTTTCCCTTCCTCAATATATCGCCTTCAAATGCGCACTTGATTACGTTGCGGTCTTTCGGTTCCTCCGCGAAGTAGTAGTCGTCTGCCTCACATCCCTGCGCGTAGTAATACATCTCGACTTCACGCAGTTGTGTTGCGGTTCGTTCTACAATCGTTGTCTTACCGAGACCGAAGTATTTTTCTAACGATTCCGGTATATCAGACTTCTGA
>JAITST010000320.1 GCA_031287585.1 Planctomycetaceae bacterium
GCATTTAATTCAATGTAAAAATGCACAAAATGTGTTTTTTACAAGGTGTTAGGGTGGCATTTTTGCCATTGTACTTTCCAAGAAACTGTAGAAGTACACTCGGCAAATACCTTAAATTACGTGTTTTATCGAAAGAGTTGCCGAGTGCTTCCTTCCATAATTTTTTGGAAAGTGCAGCAACTAACCCATTTTATAAAATCAACAATGTCCCGTTTACAATACTATTTCACTTTATTATTACTCATCATTACGCCGTTTCAACTTCGTGCGGATACCGTTCGTGTGCAGTCTGTTGATGTGGGGATTAACGGTTGTTACAAGGTTGGCTGTTGGACACCGGTGCGAGTCGTTTTGTCCGATAGTTTACCTGAAACTTTTTCTGTTGCTGTTGAGACGGTTGATAGCGATGGTGTTCCGGTACGTTTTCAATCTGCCGTTGGTAAAACGTCTCTGTACGTCAAACATGGGCGGGCGGGGGCTTCGATGACGGTTTTTGTTCTTGACGAAAACTTGAATCCGGTTGAAAGTCGTGTATTTAGTCAGTCGTCGAACGCGGCAAAAAATGGTACACGTTTCCTCGCGCCGATTCCCACCGAGCGTCCAATCTTTCTCGTATTCGGAACACGCAACATCGCGATGTCTGACGCAATCGCGGTTCGTCACTTACAGGAAAACCGTCGCCCCGTTCTGATAACAGTCAACGATGCCGCGAACGAATTGCCGGATTCGCCCAACGGAATGGAATGTGTAAGTATGGTTGTACTAACGATGCAACCGGAAATTTTTGATAATGTCCAACCGGATTCACCGCAAATAGATGCTGTTCACAAGTGGCTATCACGAGGCGGTAACGTATTCTTCGTCGGCGGCAGTAACGCTGAACCGCTTGTGAAAACTAGCGGCGTGTTAGAAAAGTTTCTGCCGGGGCGTTTTGACCGTATGACCGACTTACGTCAAGGGGAAGTTGTCGAACTGTTCGCTCGCAGCCAACGAACACTCGTTATGACCGGTTCAGACGAAACGCCGTTTCTTCGCGTGCCGCATTTCACCGAGCCGCGCGGAACGGTAATCGCGTCCGACGGCGACCTCGTTATCGCGTCGCGTTCGGCAGTCGGATTCGGGCGGCTAACGTACTTCGCGGGTGATTTGAGTTCGGCACCGCTCTCGAACTGGAAAGACCGTCACCTATTGATAACAACCGCACTCGGTTGGTCTGGCGATACCGACCGTCAGTTTACGCAACGAAACGCCGCACTGATTCATCTCGGTTACAATGACGTGTCGGGACAACTCCGTTCCGCACTCGACACGTTCGGCGGAATCACAATCGTACCATTCTCGTTGATTCTTATTCTGATGGCAGTTTACGCACTCGCGGTCGGCGGGCTTGACTGGTTGCTCGTTCATCGCCTGCTCAAAAAACCGCAACTCACATGGCTAACGCTGCCGCTTTGGATAACGTTGTTCTGTGTTGCCGCGTATTTGTTATCGGGTACCAACAGCGTGAAACAACCAGTCGTGAACCAAGTTGATATGATTGACATAGACTTATCGAACGGCAACGTTCGGCAAAGTAGTTGGTACGCGATGTATAGTGCGGACACCGCGCGTTACAACTTAACCGCTCAAACGCAATCCGATTACGGTAGCGAGAAATTACGTTTGTGCTGGAACGGTTTGTCAGGCAGCGGACTTGGCGGTATGACACCGAAAACGTTTTCGCCGCCGGTTTGGAACGAAGGTTATACGTTACAAGTCGAACAACCGCCGCAACGTAACAGCGAAAACAAACTCGTTCAAGTTCCGTTGGCGACACGCTCAACAAAATCGTTCTTCGCGGAGTCTTATACCAACGGTGAGAAAAAGCCGCTTGAAAATCCGACTGACGAAAAAAATGTATTACGTGAGGAGCAAGGTTTACCAGTTGGCAAGTTGACGTTGCCAGTGTCGTTAAAGAACGCGAAAATTGTTGCCGGACGTTGGGCGGTTGATATTGGTGACGTGACAGCGAACGTGCCAAAAACGATTGACGCGAAGATGACGCGGCGGCTGGTTCGCGAGATTCCGATTATGAATAGGTCGCTGTTGGATTCAACGCAACCGCTGAGTGTAACGTATAATCCGCAGTCGCGCGATACCCGTTACATTCTCGAAGTAATGACGTTGTACACAGAAATCGGCGGCTATGACGCGCTGGGGGTGCAAATGATGTATCAGGAGTTATTGGAACTTGGGCGGTTGTTGCCGACTGACCGTGCGATAGTAATGGGAAACGCCGCCGAGCCGGAGTTGTTGCGCAGTACATTGAAAGACGAAACGCAAGAGTTGACAAACGGGCGAAGCGACGTTTTTGTGCGGGTGGTAGTTCCGATAGAGCGTGAACAAAAACACGAAGTAACCGAACAAAAACGCGGAGTTTTGGACTCTAACGACAAAACAATCCGCGAACACAGAGACATTTCACCGGACGAGTTACGTAAACAATTGAATCAGTAATATAGGTTTTTCACCACGAAGACACGAAAGAAATAGTTGACCGCAGTGCAAGCCCGTGGGACGACAAAGAGCGGCGAGCGAGTCATAGGGATAAGCGTAAGTACTTGCAAAGATTGACGTTAGAAGAAGAATTAAATGCACTTCCGCTCTCGGAAGAGAGTAAACAAAAAATAACTGAGGTGCTAAAAATATACGTTCTTGCCGGATAAAAAATTTGGAAAGGGCAGTCTGTTCCGAAAGCAGAAGTGCAGTTGAGGATACTATGAAAACGTTTGCCGATTTGCGGCAGATGATAAAAGATGTCGCGGTTTCACAAATTGCTGTCACGTGCCGACAATCAATTGCTTTGTGGCATAAAAATTTCTAAACCGCTTTACACGCCAAAAATAATCTACTACAATCATATGCCGTTCTATCGAAACAATAAACTTTACCAATAGGAGTTTGATTATGGCTTATCGTTTGTTAGTTGTGATGTTGTCTATTGTTTCCGTTTTTCTTTGTGCGGAACGAGATGCTAATTCGGAGCCGTCTGACGAAAATCAGACGGAACAAGTTGCTCGTCTCAACATTAAGGCATCGTTTATAACTACGATGATTTCCGATGGCGACGGTGGTGTGTTTGTTGGTACCGAAGACTACGGTGTTTATCATTACGATAGCGTGGGTAACTCAAAGCAGTTTACTCGCAAAGACGGTCTCGGCGACGATAATGCTTATGCTCTCGCTATCGACAAAGTTGGTCGGCTGTGGGTTGGACATTTGAATACTGGTGTTTCGGTTTTCAATGGTGAACGTTGGAAAAA
>JAITST010000338.1 GCA_031287585.1 Planctomycetaceae bacterium
ATGAATATGTATCTCGGTTATTTTGAGAAGGAAGAAAATAACGAGGGCGACAATCCGCCGGTAGGCATTGTGTTGGCGCGTGAAAAAGACGAATATGTCGTTGAATACGCGATGCACAATATTTCATCCCGCCTGTTCGTGTCGAAATACCAACTGTATTTGCCCTCTAAAGATGATTTGAAACGAATCATTGAAAGAGGTAATGAGAATGAATAATGAGCGAGTTTATGAATATTTTAATAATTGGTGCTGTCGGTTATTCCGATATCTACACAATAGAAGAAGAATTGATAAAATGTCCTCAAAAATAGAAAACCGGAGGCAGTACAATATCTATCAACATTCGTTACCGAAAACCTGCCGCTGACTTATCAGGCACAACAGATACGTATATCAACAAAATCGGTAGAGAGTTTCAAGATAGAAATCCCACCTCTTAACTCTCTACCGTCATTCAAACGAATCTGTTCAGCATACTGTCATTTTACAGTTTCTTGACTTTGATGTTTTTGAAAGCACCGGTTGACTTCGAGTCGTGCTGTTGTAGAGCGAAGAACCCTTCTTGAGAAATATGCTTGGTTTTCTCGTTGGCTTCGCCTTCGGTCGGGTACGCGGACGTTGGGTCTTCGTACTGGTATAGCACTTCGCCGTTTATCAAGACAGTTAGTTTGTTGTCTTTCGCGATAACATGGTATGTAAACCATTCGTCATCGGCGTGCGGTGCTTTGTAAATTCGCACAATATTGTAGAGTGAACCAGAACGAACCTTGTCGCTGTGAGACGAATTGACTTGCAACTCGAATCCGCTCGTAGGCCATCCGCTCTTCTTGCTCGGCACTTTGACATACACGCCAGCGTTGCCGTTGTGATTGATTTTACAATCAATCTTAAACTCGAAGTTTTTGTACTTTTCCTTCATGTAGAACAGATGGCAATACTCTCCGGTACCAACAATCGCACCGTCTTTGACAGCATACGAGTTATAATTCTCATTACTCTCCCAGCCGTCGAGCGTCTTACCGTCGAAGAGCGAAACCCAACCGTCTGCCTTCTCGGCATCGGTCAAACTTTGTGCGTTAACGGAATAAGATAACGCAAAGACACAAACAGCAGCAAACAAACAAAATAGATGTTTCATAATAACATTTCCCTGAAAGGTGTGTGAAAAGTCGCGGCAAGCAAACAACGCCTGCCGCATTAAATTTGAAGAAGTGATTCTATCACAAGAGAAAACAGAAAACAAGGGGTATGTAAATCCAGAACTGTGAACACGGGTGTCCGCTTACACGTAAACTGTAAAAGGTGATATTTTGTTACACCGAATACGATTAAAATTGTTTGTGGATTATTAAAAATACCGGCTGGCGTTTGTCGTCAAGAAACAACGCGAATCCCTACCCCGTAAGGGGTAAAGATGTAGAAACGTTGCATACAACGTCTCTATCAATTTTCAACCATAGCAAGTATATCCACATAAAAAAAGAGGTAGAGACGTTACATGTAACATCTCTACCTCGCGCTGATTATTGTCAGTTGCCTCTCACCTCAACCGACAATTCATACATACATCATTCAATCCACTAGAAGTGAACTACGCCCGATACGCCAAACGACCACTGGGTATCTTTTCTACCGCCATCAATCGTGTCAAACAACGCAACATTTTGAGCCGAATCATAACGGGCTTCACCTTTGAGTGTGAAGAACTGAGTCGGTTTCCAGTTTGCACCAAGCGTTAGAGCGAAAAGGTCATGATCACCACCCAACGGACGTGCAGTAGCAGTAGCAGAACCATAACCACCGTACAAGTGCATCCATTCCGCCCGTGCTCCAACCGACAATTTTTTGGTTAGTGAGTAGAACAACTCATTATTGATTCCATACTCGCCTAGGTTGGTAGCCCCTACGGAATCATTACGCACTGTCCATTCAAACACGTAGTTCAACTTTTGGGTCAGTTTGAGGTCAGCAACGATTGACTGGATGAAGTAATCGTGATTTTGAGCAACGCCATTGTCAATGCGTCCAATGATTGTACCATACGACAGCGACAATCTATCCGAAACTGTCAAAATTGCACCCGCGACGGCAGCACTGTCTTCTTCCATATTGTAGAAGAACTTATCGCCCTGTCCCCACGCACCGTAAACCGTCAACTTTTTGTTGACTTCATACGTTCCAACAATACCACTCAACGTCCCGGGACCAGACTGCAACCAAGCGTATGATAGCGAATAGAAGAATCGGTCGGGTGACGCAATCGTTTCATAACCAAGCGGGCTGAGTACTTTTCCAACTTTGATGCTCAACTTGTTAATACCAAGTTCGGCATACGCCTGCGGCAAAGCGGTGTAGTAATCACCCTCGTTCCAACTTGTATGAGTGGCAGCAGGGTCAATTTCAAGACCTTGCGACTGCAACAGTCTTGCGTCTGTTCCGAACACAGCGTCAATGCGTCCGCCAATGTCGAGTCCTTTTCCACTAACCTTCTTCGCCGCGTAAAGCCACCCTTGGTTTACTTGAAAGTCACTCTGACGAACGTTACCGAGCAAGTTTGTGTTACCAGACCTACCACGAAGTACACCTTGGTTATTATAGGCATTCGATTGCCCGTACTCATTTCCGTAGATACCGGCATCAAGCCATCCGCCGAATTCAAACAGCGATTTCTTTGGTTTGCACGCAATATCGCACGGACCGCAAACCGGTTCACAAGGATCACAAGCACTGCAATCCGAAAATACGCCGGCTTCAACTGCCAGCGGAGACAACAATACCGCCACACCGGCGGCGACAATCTTCCATAAAGTCATTTTCATGGCGGTTCGTTCCCTATTCTTTTGTTAGGTGATAAACTCATAGGACTGGATTTCAAACTCCTCACTAACATAATGAAGAAAATCCACCCTCACAACTGCTTTTTCGGAAGTCCGGCAATCACTTTGCATTTTTTTGACAGAATCAAAAGAAAATTCGCCTGTACAGAAAAGTTTCAGTGATAAAACCGTAAAATTTTGACAAAGATTTAACGATTGAGCAAGATGTATGTGGTTTAAATATGGTATCAGACATAATGTAATCAACATTTTGCCGCAATATAATGGTTGTAAAGCCGCAAAACCCAAGTTTTGACCACTCTACACTCGGTTAAATTAAAACCGATGGCAAATTAACGGGTGTGACGCACTGCCGCTACCACCCACATAAATTTTCTGTTACAATACACTGCCCGTTGACACATCGCGTCAACAAATTTTATCACTTTTTTACCATTAAATCAAATGTTACGTACATCAACTTGTGGACAACTTCGCCGGAATGATTCAGGGAATACTGTTACTTTGGCGGGTTGGGTTGACTCTTTGCGAGACCATAGCGGAGTTTTGTTTATCAATTTGCGTGACCGTTACGGCATTACGCAAATCACCATCACCAGCGACATCGGCGACGAACTGTTTCAACTCGTCCGTTCGCTGCACAACGAGGACGTTATCCAAGTCGTCGGCGTTGTCCAGCAACGTCCCGAAGGAATTGTCAACACGAAAATCGCTACTGGCGAAATCGAAGTTAAGGCGGCTCATGTTACGGTTTTAAGCCGTTCAGCGGTTGTTCCGTTTTTGCCTGCTTCACCTGAAACGCCGTCAGAGGAAACGCGGCTCAAGTACCGTTTTCTCGATTTACGCCGTCCTGCGATGCAGCGTACTCTCGAACTCCGTTCACGGATGACAAAAGTTATGCGTGACTATTTTCACGAAAACAACTTCAACGAAATCGAAACTCCGATGCTCGGCAAAAGTACGCCGGAAGGCGCGAGAGATTACCTTGTACCGAGCCGTGTTAATCCGGGGACTTTTTATGCGTTGCCGCAGTCGCCGCAGTTGTACAAGCAAATTTTGATGATTGCCGGTTACGACCGTTATATTCAGGTTGCCCGCTGTTTTCGTGACGAAGATTTACGTGCCGACCGGCAGCCGGAGTTCACGCAACTCGACCTCGAAATGTCGTTTGTCGAAATGGAAGACATAATTGAAATTATGTCTGGACTGGTGAAGCGGCTGATGAATGACGTGCTTGGTCGCGATTTGAAGTTGCCGATTCCACGAATGGAATACGCGGAGGCGATGGAACGTTTCGGTCACGACGCGCCGGATTTACGTTTCGCGATGGAACTGGTTGACTTGACGGAACTAGCGAAGACGGTGGAGTTTCGCGTGTTTCGCGGTGTCGCGGACAGCGGCGGACGTGTTCGCGCTATCAACGCGAAGGCGGCAGCGGAAAAGTATTCGCGAAAAGACATCGACACGTTGAATCAATGGGTCATTGACAACTTCGGTGCGAAAGGTGTTGCGTGGTTGAAAGTTGACGGTGACGGTAATTTAACGGGACCTATTGCGAAAAATTTCAAACCGGAAGAGTTGGCAGCGATAAAGTCAAAACTTGTTGCCGAACCGAACGACTTCCTGTTGTTTTCGGCGGACACGTTTGAAACAACGTCGCGGGTACTCAACGGATTACGCCGTCGGCTTGCGGCGGAACTTAAACTAATCGACCCGAACGAGATGAACTTTTGTTGGATTGTTCACTTCCCAATGTTTGACTGGGACGACGAAGAGAAACGTTATGTCGCGATGCACCATCCGTTCACCGCGCCGCTCAACGAGCACTTACATTATTTAGACAGCGAACCGCGTCAAATCAAAGCACAAGCGTATGACCTCGTGTTAAACGGTTTTGAAGTCGGCGGCGGAACGATACGAATACATGACGGCGCGGTACAGGAAAAGGTGTTCAACTTGTTGGGTATGACACCGGAAACGTGCCGACAGATGTTCGGTTTTTTGCTGGACGCTTTATCGTTCGGTGCGCCGCCGCACGGAGGAATAGCGTTGGGACTTGATCGGCTTGTAATGTTGTTTGCCGGATGCGATAATATAAGGGATTGTATAGCGTTCCCCAAAACGATGAAGGCAAGCGACCTGATGACAGGTGCGCCGGATGTCGTAGCGGCAAAACAGTTAGATGAATTGCATATTGCAACGAAGAAAACGTAGATAGAATAACAGCCAAACCGCGGCTGGGGATAACGCCCGTTCCGTCGGCTAAAATCGGCGGTAATGTAATGTATGTTGTTTTAGTTTTTCACTTTTTACGAAAGGAACCAATCATGAAAAATCGAATGATTATTGGTGTCAAGGTAGCGGAGTTTGCGAAGTCATCCAATCAGGTACAGGAAATTTTCAAGGACAACGGTTGTTCGATTCGGACACGAATCGGTCTTCACGATGTCAATGAAGGTGTTTGTGACCCGAAAGGAATAATCCTTATTGAGTTCATCGGTGATGCCGTAGAACAAAAGGAATTTGTGGCAGCCCTAACGGCAGTTAAGGGCGTGATTGTAAAAACGATGACGTTTGACGAATAAAACGTACTAGGTCAGTTATTAGAAAAACCGACCTGACTTCACTTAATGAAAAACGACATCTATTCGATTCGCGTTAAGTGAAGTAATCCAACTTTAACGACCCACCAAATAAGACCAATGAGACCACTACTATATTTTACTCTCTGCGTTGTCACCGTGTTCTATCACATTGATTATACCGTTGCTCAGCCGACAACGTATCCGCCAACGATAACACCGTCCGCTGTAACGTCAACAACATCGTTGACATCGCCGTCGTCATCAAACGAGTCTGTATTTGCGGAACTTGAAGCGAAGGTGGAAACGTTCTTTTTGGAACTAGACTCAACACCGAAAACAGCGTTTGAAAATCTATTACGGGGAGGTCCGCTGGCGGATAACGCGACCTCCGAAACCATCGACACGTTGCGGACAAAGTTGACAGATGCGAAAATCCAATGCGGACGTTATCGGGGACGCGAACGAATCAAGGCAGACGCAATCGGTGCGGACTTGGTACTAATGCGTTTCCTGTACAAATGTGACCGTTTCCCAATTGTCTGGTACATCTCATTCTACCGAACACCAACAACCACAGGTACACAACCGGGGCAATGGACAGTCATAAGTGTAAGGTTCGATATGAATCTGGAAGTGCTGGCACTGTGAGCCGGAAACGCGAGTGGACAAGTAACAAAAGTCTCGTAGTTACACAACTGGGATATGACAAACTAAGTCATTTACCCAAATAACAGATACGCTCGAATATGAAGCACAATTTTTGCGTTCGTCCGGATAACCGCATTTGCGTACAGCCAGCCGTTATGTTATACTGTAACGCCCGTTATTATATCGTTTGAATTTTTCTCATTGGTACCGCTATGGAACGTACAGAAGACGAGAACGCAACGCAGTTTTTTGAGAATGTGGAATCGCAGGAGGATTTGCTCTTGATGAGTTATCTTGATCGCGAGTTGGAACCGGTTGTTCGTGAGCAACTGGAATCGCGTCTCGCGCACGATACTGGTTTACGCGAAAAACTTGCGGCAATGGAACGCTCGTGGAAATCGCTCGAATTACTCCAACGTGACGAGTGCGACAAAAAACTTGTTGAGACAACACTCGAAACAGTCGCCCTATCCGCCGAAGCCGACATCCTATCGCACTCGCAACAACAGCGGCGTGACCGCCGCGGCAAGTATATGGTCGTGGGACTGTTGATGCTGTTCGTCGTACTCCTGGGATTCCACGTTACACGTCAAATCACTCCCGACCCGAATTTTAGTTTGATATGCGAAATGCCTATCATCGAACGTTTCAACCGTTATCGAACAATCATTGACGACACCGAGTTACTCTTCGAGTTGACAAACCAAAAAGTATTTTACGACCCGCAACAAATCGAACAAACAACCGAGCAAACCAACATCCAGACATTCACAATACATCCCTCAATGAGCGAAGTACGCCGTCGTTACGACCGTATCAAAGCGATGAAGCCCGACAGTTACGACTACCTCAAACTGTACAACAACCGTCAGACATTTTACCGTCTCCCGCCCGATGTTCAAGACCGTTACCGCGAACTCAATCACAAAATCGAACACGCCGCGTCGCCGTTCACTATCGACTACACGTTGACTGTTTACTACGATTGGCTGCGAAATCTGTCAACGTTCGAGAAAGCAAGATTACAAGACCATTCAATTCCCGTCGAAACACGTATCGCCGAAATCAAACGTAAGTTACAAACAGTTCCGGTGCCGCGTATTACAACGACACCGTCGGAACTGGCGGGCGATTCGATTGACTCGGTGAAGAACCAACGTCTGGCAGAGTTTCTCGAACAAAACTACACCGAAGATGATTTGGACAACCAGTTAAACCAACCGCCGGACATCGGTTATCGTTTGCTCGAAGACGCTTTCAATCGTTATCACTCGTCGAACAGTTCAGTTAATTCCGTCAACAACATTGATTCACCCGCTAGCCCAACTACTACTAATGACTGACAATAAAATCCGTTATCTCGTGTTCGACATCGAAAGCGTCGCCGACCGTCAACTGATTCGCGACGTGCAATATCCGCACGAGAATTTCACACCCGACGAGGCGATACGTCATTACCGAGACGAGTTAATTACGAAAAATAATTCTGACTTCATTCCGTACACATATCAGTTCCCGATTTCAATCGGTGTCGCGAAAGTGGACGAATCATTTTCATTGGTCGAATTAGCGATGCTCAGTCTGCCGCAAATGAAGCCGCACGAAATAACAAAAATGTTTTGGGACGGCTGGCAAAAATACCGTAATCGCGACCCGCATCTAACATTGGTAAGTTTCAACGGTCGCGGATTTGATTTGCCGTTATTAGAACTAGCGGCGTTTAGGTTTGGAATACCAATACCAAATTGGTTTGCGCAGAAAGAAAAAACGTTCGACCAGCCGCGTAACAGATACAACTTGAAGTCGCACATCGACATCTGCGACCTGATGACAAACAACGGGGCAACAAGATTCAACGGCGGATTAAACTTACTCGCGCACATACTAGGTAAGCCCGGAAAGATGGATACACGCGGCTCAATGGTGCAAGATATGTATGACGAAGGCAGGTACGAAGAAATAGCAAACTATTGTCGTTGTGATGTACTAGATACATACTTCGTGTTCCTGCGTGCGATGGTAATCACAGGTAATTTGTCGCTGGAAAACGAGCAACAGTTAGTATCCAAAAGTAAAGAATGGTTAGAAAAAAGAATAGAAAATCCAGCGTACAAACTATACCTTGACCACTGGGGAGACTGGCAAAATCCTTGGGAACAGTGATAATTGGCTTCACACGGTTGAAAATACGTTACTTAAATTACCGCTTGTTATATGTTGATAAAGAATCCTTACCCCGCACGGGGTTATCGAGATTTAGCCCCTACGAACAAAAGTATTATCACAAGTATTTGAGGTTATGGACTAATTTGGAAAGTGCGGATGGTGTTGTATCTTTGAGAAATGTTGCGATTTCGTGAATCGTTGTCACGTGCCGACAATCAATTGTTTTGTGCAGAAAATTTTTGAGTCACTTTACACACCAAAAATAATCTACTACAATCGTAAGCCGTTCTATC
>JAITST010000372.1 GCA_031287585.1 Planctomycetaceae bacterium
CAATATCAACCGCGAACTCCGTTACTGGAAATCAGTCTTGACCGTATCGCTAACAAACATCCCGACGTTCGTGAAAGTTTCCACCAATACGACCCGCAACGTCTCACCGCCGCACGGCATAATTCGTTTCAAGCGATGGTGCGTGTGATGTTCGGCTGTGACAAGTTTTGCAGCTATTGTATTGTGCCGAGCGTTCGCGGACCTGAACAATGCCGTCCGCCGAAGGAAATAGTTGACGAGGTAAAATCGTTAGTCAGTCAAGGTGTAATCGAAGTTACGCTGCTTGGGCAAACGGTCAACAGTTACAAGTACAACGATGGCGGAACAACATTTGAACTAGCGGACATACTAGCGGCGATTCACGACATCGACGGTTTGAAGCGGATCCGTTTTCTAACAAACTATCCGCGGGGAATGTCAAACCGGTTGCTCGAAGCGGTTCGTGATTTGCCGCGTGCCGCACCGTTCCTGCACATTCCCGCGCAAAGCGGAGCGGACAGCGTATTGCGGCGAATGAAGCGGCAATACACGGTTGCGGAGTATCGCGAGTTGCTCGGACGAATAAACGAAATTGTTCCCGACGCGGCGGTGACGAGCGATTTCATAGTCGGATTCTGCGGTGAGACAGACGACGAATTTGCGGAGACGGTAGAACTTGTCAGCAGCGGCAGATTCAAAAATAGTTACATATTCAAGTACAGCGAACGTACTGGTACAAAGGCATCCGAGTTACCAGACGACATTTCGGACGAAGTAAAACGCCGCCGCAACAACGATTTACTAGCAGTACAAAATAAAATTTCGTTAGAATTAAACGAAACCTTTGTAGGTAAAACGGTAGATGTTCTGGTTGACGGCAGCGGCGATAAACCAAACCAACTAACATCCCGAACAGCGTGCGACAGAATAGTAATGTTCGACGGAAACGAAACGTTAATAGGTCAATTCAAAAAAGTAAAAATCAAACACGCCGCACCATTTACGCTCTTTGGCGAGTTGGAATGATGGTTATGAAACAATCCGTTCGCCTGACCGCTTCGGTTTGTTTATCGTTGCTTCGCCGCTCTTGGTACCATTATCAACTTCGGTTGTAAATCTAACGCAATACCGTCAACTGTTACCGCTTGAAATGGTAACTGTCTTGCTTCTATGTAACCGCCATCTTTTCTGTACTGCAAATTGTTATTCACACGTTTTGCTGTACAACGAGTTATTATGTCCGCAATTTCCGGTGCGTAGAGAACTGAGCCGTCTTGCTGTTGTATTCCGGGGTTGTTGAACGAGCCAATCGTGACGATACTCGAATAACGGTCGTGGAACTCGTATGCTTCATACCCTTTCGCGCGCAGTATCGCGCAAAGCCGAATCGCGGTTTGCCCTGCCTTTTCGAGTTTACTGCCGTTGTTCGCGGGAGAGTTGTTACGCTCTTTATCCTTCAAGTGACGCTGAACTTCTGTTTGATTGATTACAATGTCGCCAGTGAATGTTGCAACTTGTACCGTGTAAATTGCCGGATTTTTCAGCAGACTATACGGGCGATTCGCGTTGAGTTGTTCGACAAACGCGTCAACAGTCCTGCTTCTGTTTCCAAAAAAATCACGCGGTAATAACGGATTCGTAGTCGGAAACGCGCTCTGACACGGATACTTTGGATTAACTGCTTGCGAAAACATCGCGACTGGTGCGGCTTGTTTTTCATTATCACCTTTTGAACCGAAAGCATATTGTCCCTCTCGAACAGTCGATTCAAGCCGTTGTTTCGCAGTCAACTTGCCGCCGGTCTGAAAACACGCCGGCGAACAATTCCGTATATCAGTAAGAGTTTTATTGAGACCGACATCGTCGAAACTAACGAAGTTACCGACCAGTACACAGTATTCGTGATTCGCATCGTCTTTATTGTACTTAAGCGTGCGGTTGTACAAACTACGTTTCGCTTCATTCTCACTCAACTTCGGGACAAAGACTTGGTCATAAACGTATGCTTCCCAGTTATAACGGCTGCGAAATTCCATCGCAAGAGTTTTAGCGTCTGCCTCAGCGGTCTCGCCGGAAAACGAAGCCGCCATAATCATCCAGGGACCGTTGGTATCAACAAGTTTGTAATCCTTCGACGCATCCGCCTCAACTTTCCGTAACCGTCCGCGAAACATATCAAACGGTTGAGCAAAAACAGTCAGAGTAACAATCACAAAGCAAAAGAACAAAGACGTTCCGAATAAAAAATTCTTCATCATAGTAATTGGGAAAACAAAACGTGAACGGTAAAAAAATTTAGACAACAATCGGTCGGCTATCGGCAAATAGAGTTGCGGAGTTTAACGAATTTCGCGATTTTTATAAATATAACGGATATAACGAACACGGATAGAAATTGACAACCCCAGTCGCGCAGCGACTACGCTTTATTAACCGTAGTCCTTAGTCACCGTAAAACAATAAAACGCTCTTGACAGAGCAATAGGCGACGGATGCGCTACTTACATTACCACTTAATAGATGTTGACAAAGAATCTCTACCCCGTAGGGGTAAAATCTTGATAACCCCGTGTGCTAGCACGGGGTAAGTACCGCCAATAATCCAACCCCGCAAGGGGTTGAACAATGTGGTTGTAGTCAGTGGCGGTTCTTGTTGAACCCCT
>JAITST010000450.1 GCA_031287585.1 Planctomycetaceae bacterium
TTTGGCGTTGTCGTAAACCGTTTTTTTTGTTGTGGATGTCTGCAACGGGCGGTTGTTACATTCCAAACCATCGTTGATAAGGGATATTATGTCATCATCAGCCGCGGAGACAATTACCGTTGATTATCTTAATCCGGTTATAGAATCATTGGAGAAAACGTTTGAGATATCGTGCAGTATGCAAATCGCGCGTACCGGTTTACAACTTATGGAAAACAACCAAGCCCTGCAACCAATCAGCGGCATTATTGGTGTCAGTGGACGAGCAGTTGGGACGATAGTTTTGTCGCTCGGAACGGACGTAGCCAAATACGCGGCAAAAATGATGCTGATGCTTGACGAAATGCCGCCGGAAGTCGATGACGACGTTATGGACGTAGTTGGCGAGTTGACAAATATGGTGACAGGCGGCGCGAAGGCGAAACTGGAAGAATATCACCTCTCAATGAGTCTTCCAAACGTACTCTGCGGAGACAACTGCCGCCTACACTTCCCGTCAAACTGCCGTCCGATAGCAATCCCGTTCAAATGTGAGTGGGGCGAATTGGCGTTGCAAGTTGGTTTTACGTTCCATAAGAAGTAACGGAAAAATTATATAAATTGCGTCTTGTACAGAGAATTGGTATCTGCGTTCTTCCAACATTGCTTTGTGATAGATGTGTTGGTACCAGTGACAGTAAAAATAACCAACACATTCTAACTCTAACCAACAATACTACTATGAAACCTTTACTTTTCTCACTGTTTGTCGTTCTAACCGGCTTGTCCGTTTCGTTGCTTTACGCACAGGATTCGTCCGCAAGTTTGCGTTCAAAGACTGCTCATCGCGGGTTTTCATCTGTTGCACCTGAAAATACAATGGTCGCGTACAAGTTGGCGGTCGAGGCAGGTGCGGATTCTGTTGAGTGCGACGTTTACCGCACCGCTGATGGTGTACTTGTCTTATCGCACGACGGAAACGTCAAGCGTACTACCGGTCGGGATGCCGACATCACGAAAATAACCTACGACGAAGTTAGCAAACTCGACGCTGGTTCGTGGAAAGACAAGAAGTTCGCGGGTGAACGAATACCGACTCTCGAAGAATATCTGCGTTTTTTGAAAGGTTCGACCGCGATTCCATTTGTTGAAATCAAACAGGAAGGTATTATCGGTGACGTTGTAGCGTTGTTCAAAAAACTTGAGATGACCAACGAAGTTTTCGTTATATCGTTTTCTCCGAAGGTGTTGACTGAACTGAAACAAATCGCGCCGACAATCAAGTTTGCGTATTTGTTGGGTTACAAAGTCGAAGGCACGGCAGACTCTTACGCAGACACACTCATCACGAAAATCACAACGGATGCCGAAAAAGTCGGAACGAAAAATGTCAGTCTGAATCACGATATGGTTTCGCAAAAACTGGTAAAGACGTTGCACGACAAGGGCTACAAAGTTCTGGTGTGGACGGTCAACGACGCAAAACGAATGAACGAACTCCTCGACTGGGGCGTTGACGGAATAACAACCGACAAGATTGATTTGTTAAACGAAGTGATTAAGAATAGGGGTAAATAGTATGCTCAATACCGCTAAAATTTCGGTATCCTATAACATTCGCCCATAAATTCCGCTCACGACCTTATCCTGACAGTTCACTAGCCGACCTTTACGACCCGCTAACAATGCCTCCCGTTTATTGAAATCACACAAAGCGTTAGATAATGCAGTCACCGTAAAACAATAAAACGCTCTTTACATTGCAATAGACGGCGGAGTTTTCTGCCTGTCATCATACAGGTAACGTTTGAAAATTGCGTTACTTACATTACTACTTAACAGATGTTGACAAAGAATCCTTACTCCGTAAGGATTTGCGTTGTTTCTTTACGATAAGCGCCATCCGATACGTTTTTGATGTTCCATAATCAACATTTTGGGTTACGATTACATCGCGACACAAACAATTTTTAATCGTGTTCAGACAGAAAAAATCTGGACGAGTTATTCTCTGATAGATACAAGCCGCAACAATGGATTCCCCACTTATTTTTACACCCCCCAACACCATGTTCATTTTGAACACCACTAGCAATTCCGTCATTCGCCTGCTATAATGTCTGCGTTTTGTTTACCACATTTTTCACTTTAATATATTTTTCCCCAAGATGTTTATCTCACTTGATTGGATTTCAGATTTTGTTGACCTTGATGGTTTGGATGTTAAAACTATTGTTTCGCGGTTGACTATGGCTACTGCGGAAGTCGAAGATTTTGTTGAGGTTCGCCGTTTTGTTCGCGGGGTTGTTATTGGTCGCGTTACCGCCTGCGAACGCATTGACGAGAAACGTACTTTTTGTACCGTTGATTGCGGTTCAAAAACTTACACAACCGTTTGCGGCGCACCCAATGCCCGCGTTGGTCTTGTCGCACCGTTCGCACCCGTTGGAACAGTTCTCGCGAACAATCTTATTATTGAACCATCGGTTGTCGCCGGTCATCAGAGTGACGGTATGTTATGTTCCGCCGATGAACTTGGTATGAGTCAGTGGCACGAAATAGTTTTTGAAATTCCCGACGATGCTTCACTCATTGGTAAACCGTTATCCGATTTCATACCCGACACAGATACACTCATCGAAATCGACAACAAAAGTCTAACACATCGCCCCGACCTCTGGGGACACTACGGATTTGCTCGCGAGTTTGCCGCGATTTTTCGCCGTCCGCTCAAGCCGCTCCCGCTTCACAACCTCGACCAGTACGACCGTCTCCCGCCATATCCAATCAAAATCGATGACATCGAAAACTGTCCGTGCTACGGTTGTATTGAGTTCAACGCAAACCTGCTCTCGCCGTCTCCGCTCGTGATGCAACGCCGATTGCACGCTCTCGGACAACGAACGTACAATATCGGAGTAGATGTTACCAACTACGTCAATCTTGAAATCGCACAGCCGACGCACGCGTTCGATGCCGACCTAATCGGCAGTATTCGTGTTGGTCAAGCGGGCGAAAACCGCGAGTTCACAACGCTTGACGGTCAGCAGCGGAAGATGTTGCCGGAGGATTTGATGATTTGGGGAAGCGGCTCGCCGAGTGATAAACAAACGTTTCGACCGGTTGCGATTGCGGGAATTATGGGCGGTCTTGAAACAGAAGTTACACCGAAAACGCAAAAGATGTTACTTGAATCCGCCAACTTTCGCGCGGCACGGATTCGCAGAACCTCAACTCGTCTCGACTTGCGAACAGACGCTTCGCAACGGTATGAAAAGTCGCAACCGCCGTCGAACGTGAAGGTTGGAACGTCGCGAATACTCGCGTTGTTTGAACAGGCGGGATTGAAGTTTGAAGTGTTGAGCAGGTTTACACTCGACGGCGATTTGCGTGACGGACAACGTAAAATCGTTCTCAAACCGAATCAGTTAGAACGTTCCGCCGGAATCAATTTGCCGCGTGAACAGGTTCTCGACATACTCACGCGGCTTGGTTTCGCGGCGGCTTACGCGGCGGACAACTCGCTGACGGTTGTTGTGCCGCCGTATCGAAGCGAGAAGGATATCTCAATTCCAGAAGACATTATCGAGGAAATTTTACGAGTGTACGGCTTTGACAATATCCCGCCGGTGATGCCGCTAATGCCGTTGCGACCGCTGTTTATCGAGACCGCGATTAAGCACGAACACAAGATTCAGCGATTGCTTACCGCGTCGTATCGGTTTTTGGAAGTTCACAATTACTGTTGGATGAACGACAACTGGCTCAAGTCGCTCGGTTACGAACCGGTGGAAACGCTGCAACTGAAGAATCCGGTAACGCCGTGGGAGTCACGGTTACGAACGTCATTGATGCCGAACTTGTTAGCGTTGGTGACGAAGAACCGACCGTACCGTGACAGTTTTCGGTTGCTGGAAATTGGTCACGTTTTCTTTCCGGTAGAGAGCGATGATGTTAGTAAAAACTGCGATGAACAGACGTGGTTATCGGCGGTGAGTTATGTCCAAGCGAGTGGTAACGCGGAACAAGATTATCTCGAAATCAAGTCGGCGGTTGAAGGTATCGGGAAAATTTTCGGTAAAGACGTACGATTCGTGACGCAACAAAAAACGGTAACGGCGTGGCAACAAGCGGGACACTGGGTAAAGATTTTTTTCGACGACGCGGAAGTTGGCTCGTTGGGCGTGCTGGACAAGGCGGCGTTGCGGATAGTAATACCGGAAGGCGGGCGTGTAGCGTGGTTTGAATTGAAGTTGCAAAAGATAGACGCTGAATTATTCACAACGACAAAGTTTATCGAACCGCCGCGTTATCCAATCTCGTGGCAAGATTTTTCGTTACTATGGAAAATAGACGACGGTTTCGACAAACTATCAAACACGTTAGATAAGTTCAAACACGAATTGCTGCGAGGACGTGAATTTCTAACCTCGTACAAAGGCAAAGGAATAGAATCCGGCATGGCAAGTTACTCATTCCGATACTTAATATCAGCCCCTGACCACACCCTGACAGGCGAAGAAATAGAAAACTTCCACAAAAAGTTTCTGCAATTCCTGAAAGAGAATAGTATAGCGATGCGGGTGTGATAACGGTTGTTTATGCCGGATACGGTTGAAAATTGTTTGTGTCGTGATGTTGCCGCGAGCAAACTAATATTTAATGAATGATAAGCAGGTGGTTATCATTTGTTTCTCCATGTAGGTTTGTTTACAGATACATCACAGCATTGTAAAAGAAACGAGAAATAAAAATCCTGCCGTTTCTCCGTGTGAAAAAAAGTCAATCCACACAAACGAGGCAACTCTTACCAATCAGCTTATCTTTTGCGTCAACCGGAATGTTTTTAATAAAAGCCCGAAGCGCAAGCGAGTGTTTTAGCACAATGCCCTTGCGCTGCGGGCTTTTGTTAAAAACATTCCGGCTTTTTTTATTTTCACACAAAGGCACAGAGGTACGAAGGATTACAAAAAGCACCGTTTTTTACTACCGAATCTATCCTTTCCTACCCTTACCTATCTGTGAATTCTTTTTATTTCACAGGTAGGTAAGGATAGGTAAGGATAGGTAAGGGTAGGTTTTTAATAGACCCTCTTCGTGTCTCCGTGTGAAAAAAAAAGTCAATCTGCACAAACGAGGCAACTCTTACCAATCAGGTCATCCTTTGCGCCAACCGGAAATCTTTTCACGTTACTCGCCTTTGCCGACGATTGACGCTCTATGCGTTTCTATTTCGGAAACGCCTGCCCTTATTATTGGAGACAAAACCAATGTTCAAACTCCCCCAAACCTTGCCCCCCCCCAAGTTATCTATCTTAACATAAGGTTACGCAATTTCACTTTGGCGCTTGTCTTGCTCACGTTGTTGAGCGGCGGGGCGGCGCAGGCAACGGATTATACGATTAATACTTGGGGAGACCTTCCATCATACATTTTTGACAACGACCTTCTCTATTTTGTCAATACGTCACCGCTAACGTTCGGGAGTGAGATACGCAACGGCGGCTTTGCCGACAAAGACGGTATCAATTTGACCGGCAATGACCCTGACCGTAACAAGTTGACAAAAAACGGTACCTTCAGTTTTTTGTCTTTTGGCAACGGCTTTGTTAACGGCGGCATCAGCAATCTCAGTTTCGATGGAACCGGAACCGGCGCAGTTTCCACCGACGGCGGTGCGCTGTGGGTTCAGAGCTATTTCAGCGGCAGCATCAACAACTGCTCATTCACAGGCAATGCAGCCGATTACAGCGGCGGTGCGCTGTATGTCCAAAACAATTTCACCGGCAGCATCAACGACTCCGAATTTAACGGCAACAGAGCCAACTCGGGCGGCGCGGTCGAAGCCAATGATTTCATCGGCGACATCACGGACTCCCAATTCCGTAACAATACGGCAATGTCAGGCGGCGCGGTAAGAGTGGACGATTTCATCGGGAACATCCGCGGCTCCACATTCGACGGCAATAGTGCCCACCACGGCGGTGCTGTCGGTGCGAGTTATTTTTTCGGCGCGGGCGGCACTGGGAGTTATTCCGATATGAGCGGCACCGAGTTCCTCAACAATGAAGCAGCCAGTGAAGGCGGCGCACTGTATATTGCCCGCGACACTTATATCAGTGCGAAGGACGGCAATTTGACTTTTCGGGGAAATAAGAAAAATTCCGCGACAACCAACGATCCCAACGCAATCTATGTGGACAATGACGGCGGCAACAACATATTCGCGCTCGGTGCGGGCGAGGGAAAAACGATTTTCTTTTATGACCCGATTGAAAGCAATGACTACTACAAGAATCTCACAATCAAGATTAACGACAACACGGTTTTAGACACGAACGGCGACCCCTTATTCACCGGCACAGTGCTGTTTGACGCAACAGACAATCCCAACGTTTCTGATGTTTATGGCAGTACGACCGTTTATGGCGGAACGTTGAAACTCGCCAACGGTGCGGTCTATA
>JAITST010000306.1 GCA_031287585.1 Planctomycetaceae bacterium
ACTTCGCCGTCTTTGAGGACAATATCTTTTCGGACGAGGGTCAGATTTCGCATGGCATTTTCCGGCTTAATCCACGGACCGCCAGCCAAAGCCCAGCCGGGACAGTTATGAAACGTGAACCGCAAATTGAGACGCTTACATTCGTTGGCGGTGTGTTTCAGAAAATCTTCCCACGCCGGAGAAAGGCAGGGAATCGGATTGTCGATATCGCTCCAATTTGGCGGTCCCATATTGCCGTGAAAGAGCAACAGATTGGAAATCCCCGCTTCGGCAAGGGCTTCCAAATCCGCTGTGATTCCTTCCTTACTGACGTTTCCGCCGAGGAGATACATCAGCGTTCCGGGCTGATAAACCATCGGCGGCTGTTTGAACGCTTCAATATCGGCATTACTAAAAGGACGGTTCAGTTCCTCTGCCGAAGGAACGGTAGGCGTTGCCGCAGAAACGGATACGCCGCAAAGGAACAGGGAAAAGAATAAAGCAAGGTATGTTTTAGATGCTGTCATAGTGGCTCAGTATAACATAAATTTTTTCGCACCGCAAACGGACGCGGCGAACAGTTGCCTTTTTTACGACGTAATACTGATTTTGACATCCGCTTTGGTTACCGGCTCTTTAATTTTGAACGAAAATCGGGTCGGCTTTTTCTTTGCCATCGTGTTTTCAGCAATTTCATTTGAGATGATTAGAAAAAGATAGAAAAGTTATATTCTTTCGCTGTTGATACCATCGTTAAACGCACGGGGATCCATTTCATTTTTTCTTCATTGAAATAAAAACGAACCGCAACTGCAAGAAACTCTTTGTTTCGAATTTCATCCGCCTCACTGACAAAAAAAACGTCCCCGAACAGCGTCTTATCCCCCCTGGCAAGAGCGTATTTGACATCTTCTCCATTGCGGAAAATACTTGGAGATACGACGATACCCTGGAATACTCTTTTGTCATATTCGTTTAAAAACAATTCCTGTGCCTGTGTCATAGGTGCGCTTACCGCCCATATCGCAAACTCACCGGTGGCGGATAAAAAGTTTGCCCAATGCGTCCCGCCATGAGCCCCTATGTTCCAGAAAAACTCCAAAAGTTTCAAATCAGAATCCGGCAAACTATTCCCATTGACTTTTTTATACACATCAACTAGTTTAGATTTGATGTCCTCATCCATTGTACCGCCTCTATTCTTCGTATGGTAGGCAAAAGCGGATGCTGCCTTATTATCGCTATACGCTTCAATAAAGGCTGAAACGGCTTCTCGAAAATCGTCTCGACAAAGTTGATTCAGAGAATTGAATTCTATTCTCTGAACATCTGCGGGAATGTCTAACGTTGGCTTCTCTAGCATGGACACAACAAATGGACCAATGCTATCAGGTGTAATAGGCAGCCGTTCACGGTCATTCCAATCAGAAAGCCGCGCCACTGGTGATGAATCAACCATCAATTCTTTCTGGTAGTACAACCGAAACCATACTACTAGCAGAATGTTAATCAGTAACACCAATAGCAAAAAGGCGGCAAGTGTTGTTCTCGTTTTCATTTACGGCTATCCTGTGTTGTACGTATTTTACGGCGTAATGCTGATTTTGACATCCGCTTTGGTTACCGGCTCTTTAATTTTGAACGAAAATCGGGTTGGCTTTTTCTCTGCCATCGCATCTTCATCAATTTCAAGTGAATTGAATTCCAACGGTAACGGTTTCCCATCAATAATTGCCGTTACGGTAACATGAACCGTTTTGTCCTTCGCTCCGATGATAAGTTCGACTTTACCATCGGAACCATCACTGCCCTGTTTTTCCCAAGGTTCATAAGACAACAGTGCTGTTTCAAACGTTCCGCCAGGAGTTAGTTCAACAGCGTCCGTAACGGTCAACGAATTCGGCTTGCCCGATTCGGAACGGGTAAATTCAAAGGTTCGTTCCAACTTTTTGAGTTCCTTGAGACCGTAAGCCGGAGCAATGTCGATGGTATAGGAATCTTTCTCGTCTGAAAAATTTTTCGCAACGATTTTCCCCTCGGCATTGCGTCCCGTCTTTTGAAGTTGACCGTTAATCATCGGAACCGGATGCCCGAACGAATTGAGCAGTTTGCTTTCATAACGCTGACCGCTAAACGTTCGCCGGGTATAAACTTCTCCGCCCGGGTCGAGAATCGGCAGTGTTCCGGCGTACATCACGGTAAATGAACCGACATCGTTGTGGTTGTGCAACTCGTCATTGTGTCCCCCCTTACAGGCAACGGCAATCTGTTTGGTTTCCCCCGCTTTCGGACGGAAAATCATAATTCCGGCATCGGGAAACTCTGTACGCAATTCTTCAAGCGGCGTGGTCGCAGCCGATACTGCTGGTATTTTTGTTGCGGAATTCGGAAAACAATAAACGCCAGTCGATTTGAGATTGCCCAATCGATTTTCATGTTTTTCATAGTTCTTGTAACCAAATTGCAGCCGCCGACTCAAAAATTTAACAAGCGACGGGTTGGGTTTTGCCGTAATGGCACAATCAGCAAATGCAGCAAACAAACCCGGTGCAACTTCCATACGGAGACCGAACAGCGAACAGTTACGAACTTTCGGCATCGTAAAGAAATCGACTTTACCGTTTGTTGCCTGCCAAACGATTTCGGCAAGTTCCGTAAAATGTCCGAATCCGTAATTCCAATACCCCATGCCTTCGCTGCAATAACCGTCCGGTGTGAAGCCGTCGAAAAACGGCTCCATAAATTTCTCAGCGGCGGCAATATACCACGCCCGGCGTTTCGGGTCGTCGATTAACGTCAGCGCGGCGGTAACGACACCGGCGTGGCAAACGCTGTTCCAATTATTTCCGCCTGTAATCCACCAATTCCCGGCGGGATGACCCGAATGGACGGCTTTTTCATACGGCTGGAACGTTCGCCGTTCCACTTCGTCGTGAATC
>JAITST010000031.1 GCA_031287585.1 Planctomycetaceae bacterium
CATAAGAATCTGTTGAACAACGGCGAGACAAGTTTGAGTATTGACGGACTGACTGCTGCCGAACTTGCTTTCTCAAAACAGGAACGAAGTGCCGGACGCGCTTTGGGTATTCCGGCAAAAATCCTTCTCGTGCCGTCGTTGAAAGTCGCCGCAGAAACGTTGATGAAGAGTTTGACGGTTCAAGTCACAGCGGAAAAGAACAAGCCGGAACCGACCGTGAATCCGCACGCTGGAAAATACGAAGTGGTTTCAACGCCGTATCTTTCCAGTGCTGCATTCACCGGCAACAGTGCAACGGCGTGATATCTTTTTGCCGACCCGCTGCGCCTTGCCGCGCTGGAGGTCGCCTTTCTCGGCGGACAGAACCGTCCGACTGTTGAGCGTGCTGATGCGGACTTCAACATTCTCGGTGTCCAGTTTCGCGGCTATATCGATTTCGGCGTGAAAGAACAGGACTGGCGCGGCGCGTTGAAAGTTGTCGCATAGTTTTTTCATTATCCACTTTCCACCATCAACTATCCACTCATTATGCAGGCACGATATATTCACGAAGGGCGGGCGATTGATTTTTTGCCCGAAATCGATACCGCAGCGGGAACCGTAATTGTTCTCGGTTCGCTCGTCGGTATCACAAAAACAGACATCACCGCCGGTACCATCGGCGCGGTTCACGTTGTCGGCGTGTACGACATCGAAAAGGCAAACGTTGCCGTTCCGCCCGGCAACAAGATTTACTGGGATGCATCTGCAAAGAAAGCGGTCATTAACGCAACCGGCAACACATTATTAGGTGTTGCCGTTTCTGCTATCGCTTTGCCATCTTCGTTTAACTGCATGTCAACCAAAGGGCAAACACACCAAGGACGACAATCCCGTTTTACACCGCGTTCACGACAACTTTTACACTGCCGAAATTTATTTCATATCCATTTGCAACGGCGGTTTCGCTGCCGTTTTGTTTGCAGTAAATCTGTCCGTTTACCAAACGAAATGTTACCGCCGATTCCCCCATCCCGCTGATAAAAACGGTATCGGAACGTCCTGAACCGAGTGATACCGGTTCAGCACCGAGATTGACTTCCGTCTTTTCGTTTTCGGAATAGGAAATAGTCAACCAAGCGGACTTGCACATTGCTTCAGCAACGGCGACGAGCAAGCCGATACACGCACCGAGAATTGCTGCTCCTAATAAACGTCCGCCGACAAATCCCATCTTTTGCGAGAGATATAAAAATCCGATCACACCGAGTAGCCCGCCGATTGCACCAAGTTTTACCGCCCAATCTTTGTTGAGATTCGGAATGAACAACCCCATTCCATAAGCAAGAGCAACCCCAAGAAGCATCCAACCAACAATTCGTCCGACCGCATCGCTGTAAGGAATACCAATAGAGTAAAATCCCGAAAAGAGAATTTGTCCAAAACCGCCAGCGATAAGCCCAGTAATGAAGGTCAAAACCGCTAAAACGATTACCTGTTTCGTTGATACAAGTTTCTTGTGTAAAAGTTTATGCTGCGTCATAATCAAAGCAAGAGCGATTCCGAAACATAAAAATGCCGTCCACGTTCCGATACGAAAAACCAACCACCAAAACGTGTCGCTGTTGCTTCCGCTACCGATTAAATTTCCTTTGATTGTCTCCATTACCTGTTGAAAAATTGCGGTAAAATTTCCGCTGCTTGCCTCGAACACTTTTGTGTCATCTCCTGTCAATCCTGCAAGGAAACTTCTATTCGCATCCGAAGTTCCGATAGCGTAAATGTTTGCGCCGCCGGAGCGAACTGCAATGGCAATCGGATTTGCCGAATAGGGGATCATATCGGTAGATTGTCCGTCTGTAAAAAGTATAAGCGATTTCGCATTTTTCGCACTGCCAAATGCTTGCTGCGAACTTTGCATTGCGTAGTAAAAACTTGTTCCACCGCCTTCTGAAAGAGAACCTATCGCTCTTGCTAATTGCTGTTTATCGTTTGTGAACGGAACGTTAATCGTTGCATTGCTACTAAAAGATACAAGAGCAGCTTCGTCCGTGTTAAAGTCCAGCACATCAAGGCATCGTTTTGCCGCCAGTTTTACTTCGGCAAGTTTTCCGCCCTGCATACTTCCCGACACATCTATCGTAATGCAAACGGATTGCGACTGCACTGGCGGTACCGGCGGAATCGGCGTTTGTGTTGCAAGCAAAAATAATTCGCCGAGCAGCGCAAAAGCGAAGCATCCGATAGCGGCAGTTACTAAAAACAAAACTGACTTACGAAATGCGTTCATCGTTATCTCCTTATAAAATTTTTCTTGTGGTGATTATCAACGAACAATCATCATCGGTTTTTTGCCGAAAGACCTCCGTTATGTTTTGTTTAATCGCACCGGAAATTCTTTGTTCGTCTGCTTTGTCTTGCCAAGTCATCATATTTTCAACCGCCAGTGCAACTTCATACGTTTGGTGATTGTAAAGTATTCTTTCCAACCCGTCCGAAAACAACGCCAAGCCGGTTAAATTCTTTGCCCGAATACCGGAACGGTTGATATTTACACACCGGCTTGCGCCGAAACTCGTAATAAAAACCGTCTCGTTTGCAAACTCGCCTTTCAATGGCGGAGAAATCACACGAAATTTGTTTTCGTCAAATCTCGCGATAATCCCGCCGTCTCCGAGGTGCAACGTCAACCATCGTCCGTCTGCGTGAATTGCCGCTAATACAACAGTGCAAGCGAATTCCCGCAAACTTCTGCCCGCTGCAATTTTACGCAGTTTGTTTTTTGCAATACTGAACGCAAGCCGTACAAATTTTTTCGGACGATAAAACGCAAACTTAAATTTGTCTGCAAATAATTGCGTTAAAAATTTGCTGACAAGCGTTGCACCTTCATCGGAAAACATTGCACTGCCAGCACCATCGCAAACGCAAACGGACAAAACGGTTTGTGTTCGGTATGCTGCCCACGCATCTTGACAGACCGTTTTGCTTTTCGTATGGCTTGTTCCGATAACGCTTGCACCAGATACCCGCCACTTTTTGTAAGTATGCAGTATCATTGAATATCTCCCCAAGCGGCAATTCCAGATGTATCAATCTTGATATGTTCGCCTGGCATTGATTGTGAAACACGAGACACTGACTTGGAAAGCCAATCGAAAAATTGCCGGAAGTTGAGCCCTTTCAATTTCAGCGGCGGACGTTTCTTGCTGAACATTGACAGTACAGACATATCCGCTCCCGAACCGATACCAATCGGGAACACAACCAACTTTTTTGTTGATTCCAACCGGCACGTCTCTTCGGCTGCGGCAATATGTTCACTCGTTGTCGGCACACCGTCCGTCATTAAAACGAGCCACGGCTGATAGTATTCCACGCCGGTCTTTTGATACAACGCCTTCCGCTGCTGCAACCGGTCAAGAGCAAGATTTACGCCTGCCCCAAGGTTTGTCATTCCGCCAGTGGACATCACTTGCGTATGCGACACACTTCCCAAACCGCAAAAGTCCTCAACGACTTGGGCGTTATCGGAAAATGTGATGATGCAAAGTTCCACGCTTGCAGCGGCAATATGGTCTTCCTTGACGGAATTGATAAACAACTCAATTCCATTGTTAAGTTCCCGAATCGGGTCTCCGAACATTGAACCGGATGCGTCCAAGCAAAGGACGACTGGCACGCGGTTGGACGGATTGCTGATGAGTTCTTCGACATTCACGCGAAAATCATTCGACATAGTAAAGTTCCTTATTAAAGGGTTAATGTTTTCTCTACATTACATAAGCAGAGTGTTCGTTGTTTCTGACAAGTTATTGAAAAAGTTTTTTGAGCCAGTCAAAAATTCCGCCGCTCGGCGGTGGAGGCGGAGTATGCGCCGGTTGATTTGCTGGCGGACTCGGTTGGGGCGGTATATGAGACGTTTTGTTTGTTTTTGAAGTATTGTTAGTCCGGGGTTGCGAGCGATTCGGATGAACATAATTTCCCGATAATTCCGCAACGAGTTTGTTCATATCCCGTTGAAAGTCCGTTTCATTTGTTATACCGACAGGAGGAGTAATTACTCCCCCTTTTTCTTGACGGCAAATGTTTTCAGGGAACAAATTGATATCAACACCAGCAACTTTCTGCGGTCCTACGTATCCAGAGGTTTCTAATACTTGCAAGTATTTTTGAAGCGAGTTCAACCATTGAGTAACGGGAACTCTTCCTTCGTCTTTGGCATCACTATGAAATGAGCGGTTAAATGCTCCTTTCAAATTTGCAAGATGCGACCAGCAAAATTTCCACTTTCCCTTTGGTGCGTTCTGAGTGTGCCGTTCACCGAGAGCGTATGGAAAATGTCCTTGCTTAATATTTTCGGAAACGCCTTCGCCGCCTTCGTGTCCATAGGGTGCTTTGCCCGGCATAAAAATCATAAACAGCAGCGTTGCAACGGCAAACAAATCGTGGTCTTGCGTCCGAAGAAACGTCTTGAAATCCTTGCCTTGTATTTCCGGTGCAGCAAAAACCGGCGTGCCGACAGGACAAGGATAACCTTCAACTTGATAACTATCGCAATCGACAAAATACACTGTATTCTCATTTACAACGAGAATATTCATCGGATTGATGTCGCCGATAAGAATATTGAGCGAATGTAGATATTGTATCTTACGCAAAATCGTTATCGCCAACTGCGTGGAATGTTTGCGGTTCCATTGCGGATTCATCTTTGCAAAACTTGGGTGAAACAAATGATGTCCCAACGGTTTGCCCGCCGCCTTCGGCATAACGAAGCCGCGGAACGTGCCGATGGAATCATACACTGCCTCTAGCGGGTAACAGATTTGACCATCACTGAGGTTGCGTGTAAGCATCAACTCGATTTTATCCTGTAAGCCCTTCGTCAACTTATCGTTATGATAAATTTTGCAGACGGTTTTATTGTCGTCCAACTCATAAACTGTTCCTTCGCCGCCAGATGCAATTTGTTTGCGTAAAGTGATACGGCAACCGCTTTTCGTTGACAGCGAACAACCTTCTCGAAGCGTTTCCCGCACAGATATTCTCGTATCATAACCGCCAAATAACGTTGCGGATTTTGCAAACGCATTAGCGGATTGTTGAGTGTACCGAACACTTTGTGTCCGAGTTTGCGGCATAGTTCCCGTCACCTTTCTTGATTTTGTTGTTGCTCTGTTAGCCGTTGTCTTATTGTTGCGGTCATCCCAATCGAAAATCGAACCGTCCGAAGCAAGACCGGCAATGATTAAGTCCCGTGTATTTGACGCTATTTTCTTGTAATTTTTCACTGTGTCAGCAAGATTACGGTCGTGAGTCAGTAGCAACACTGGCTTGGAAAACAAAACCTGCTGTACTACCCTCACCATTACCGCATCGTTATTGGATTTGTTATCGATAGGGTCTTGCCGCAAGGTAATCAGTCCTTTTTTCTGCGCTTTGGCAATCCGATTATGTGCCTTTTGGGCTTTTTCAGGCACGTCTGGTTCATCACACGTTTCCGGCTTTGCATTCCGAAGTCCGTGCAATTCCTGAATCACTTTCATTGCCACGTTAATGGAATTACGCTTCAAAACATTCTCGTTTTGAGCGAGAAAAAATTTGAACGCATTGCCCGGTTGCATTGCAAAGCAAGTGTCGAGCAGAATAATGTATGATTCCAACGCTTGTTGTATGTTTGCCATTTTTTTCTCTATGCTGTGAAAGTGTTACTCTGTATTGTACAAAGAGTTCACTTGGAAAATCTGACAAACTTTCAAGAGACAAAAAAGAAAGAGTGCCATTTCACGTTATTGTCAAAAGTATTCTTATCACAGAGTTCATACCACAACGCCGGCAGGCACTCCCCAAACAGGAAGCGTCCTTTCGATGTTACCAGTACGACAAGAACCTTTCGGTTCAAGGTGGTAAATTGCCTTTGAACAACAGACGCAAAATTCGATTTATAAAATGCTGTCGATAATTGATCCTTTTTGTTAATTTAATTTGTCGGCGAAACACCAACGACGGAGAAATTTTAACATATGAAAAAATAAATTGCAAGAGGGGTAAACATCCATATCAAAAGAATTCCGGTTGCCCAAATCCTGCCGGACTTGTCCTTCTTAATGGGCATTGAAAAACTTGGCATCATCGGGATTATGGCGGTGGAGATATTGTTTTTCGTGTTATGCTGTTTTGGCACTACAACAAAAGTGCCGTCAACGAGCGTGCCGCCTCGCGGCTTAATGCCTTTCAATTCGAGCATTGCGAGGAACTTATCGAAAAGGGCTTCGTCGAGATGAGCGTTCTTCATCTGTTCGGCACTGTGTTTATTAACTTGCCAAAAATCGTTTTCGCATCGGGAATGGTGTGATAGACCGTGATGCCGAGAAAGTCCTGAAACGTTTTGCGGTCGCG
>JAITST010000094.1 GCA_031287585.1 Planctomycetaceae bacterium
ACGGTAAAAATGCGAATAAAATAGTTTGTTACTTCAAGCAATGTTTACTAAAAGAGAAGATTATACCCCACTTCGTACAAATGTCAAGCGGTAGCGAATAAAAATTTTTTTGGGGAAAATTATCGCGGATGTTTTCGTTGTTTGGATAATCATAATTGAAAAATAACTGATTTCCCTAATGGTACGCAGTGTCATCAAAAAATTCACGATGGGGAGGAAATCGTTAGGGGTGTGTAAAAATAAATGGGGGAATTTTATTTTCGATTAAATGGCACAAAATTAGAACGTAACCCGTAAACTAGGAAAAAAACTAAATTCTTGCAAAATTGACCTTCCTTAAAATTTGAATTTATGTTACACTACCCCGCTGTCGTTGGTGGGCTTTATGTGACATGGATGTCCGCTGCCTGCTACCGCGGTGTTTACTTTTGTTGTGTTTTTGGTATCGGCGGATAGAAGACAAGGAGGTCGGATTGAGCATGGCTGCTCGTTTTTCATATAACAAAATTTTGACGGCGGTATTTGTTGCGGCTGTGATTTTGTTCGGCGGTTTAACTGTTTTTTCCGCTGAATACTCTACCAGTAACTTCGTCATTCGCGATGCGCCAACACCTGAACTCGCTAAACTTTTCGGCGATACCGCCGAACGTTGCCGTGCCGAATTGTCGCAACTTTGGTTGGGAAAACAACTGCCCGACTGGTCTGCACCGTGTCCGATAAGTATCAATGTCGGCGCACATCTCGGAGCCGGCGGGCAAACTTCGTTCGTACCGACTGGCAGCGAAGTTTACGGTTGGGATATGCGGATACAAGGTTCGGTCGAACGCATAGTCGATTCAGTTTTGCCGCACGAAATTACGCACATGATTCTCGCAAGCCACTTTTGCCGCCCGTTACCGCGTTGGCTTGACGAAGGTGCGGCGACTTCCGTCGAACACGTTTCCGAACAACAAAAGTATCGCAAGATGCTGTTAAATTATCTTGACCCGTCTGTTGGGAAAGCGTTACCGTTTAACAAAATGGTGACAATGAAAAGTTATCCGTCCGACCCGTTGCCGCTATATTCGCAAGGTCACGCGGTAGTGGAACTTTTATTGACATTGGGCGGTCATCGTCACTTTGTAAACTTCGTAGAACGCGGAATGGAAAACGGCAACTGGTCAAACGCGGTTCACGAGTTTTACGGTTACGAAAATCTTGGCGAACTACAAACCGCATGGATACAATGGATGCAAGACGGCTCAACGAATAATATGGCAACGTACCAGCGAACGAGTGTAAGAGAGAACAACACGGCAACAACACTCCCGCCGCAACAACCGTTGCAATTGGCAACTCCAATGCCATCCTACGCCGCAAAAACAGTAGTATTACCGGGACCAGCGGTAGATGATAAATTACCAACAAAGGAAGTAAACCGTAACGAGCCGCAAATTTTACTTGAATGGTCGTTACCAGTGAGAAGGTAAAACTAAATGTCAACCGATATCGGATTCGTAAACTACATAGTTGAACAAATTCACTTCGACGGCATTATCCGTTACAAAAAAATGTTCGGCGAATACTTAATCTACGCCAACGACAAACCGGTAGTGTTGGTCTGTGACAACACCGCGTTTGTAAAAATTCTTGATTGCGTAAAGTTATATTTAGAAAACGCGGGAAAAGGTAGTCCATATAAAGGGGCAAAAGAACATTACATAGTTGATGTTGACGATAGCAAACTATTGACAACCGTAGTAACAGAACTGGAAAAAGTAACTCCGCTGCCAAAACCGAGAAAGAAAAAACTGAAACAGTGATTCACCATTCCGTCGGTTAAATCAGGTTATTGCTTCTCTACAGAACTTAAAACGTGTATCCCAATTATTGGCGAAACGCCGCGTTCCCTGCTTGTAATCTCACTTCAATTTGGTAGAATCAGACTGTCGCTCGTAAACTATCCGTGAACGCTTGCCCATTTTCTTCCTGACAAAATTTTACCAAAATGAAAATTGATAACATCACCGCTTACCTTGTTCGTATTCCTTTGAAAACTCCGTTTCGTTTTGCGGATTCTCCTATTGACCACATTGATACTGTCATCACGCGGATGAGTTCTGGCGGTGTCGATGGTTGGGGTGAAGTGTTTGCCGGTAATACACCGGCTCTTACCGGCGAATGGTCGCGCGGGGTGTTTGATGTTGTCAACAGTTGCCTGTTGCCGCTTGTTCGCGGGGTTGGTTCGATTAGTTCAGCCGACGCTTTGAACGAATTGTTGTTACCTGTGAAAGGTAATCGTCACGCTAAAGCGTCGCTCGATATGGCGTGGTGGGACTTGCAAAGCCGACTCAATAACAAGCCGCTGCACAAAGCAATCGGCGGAACAAAAGATGTTGTCGAAGTCGGGCTTGTGTTCGACCAGTTCGACGACCAGACGCAATTTTACGAAACGCTCAAACGTGTCGAAGCCGACAACTACCGCCGTGTCACGTTCAAAATCCGTCCGGGTTGGGAAATCCAGATGCTCGCGTGGGTTAGCGTGGAGTTCCCGTCGTTCACGGTGCAGGCGGATGTTGAAGGTGCGTTGTCGATGGAAAGTAATATGGAAACGCTCTCACGATTCGACGATTTTATGTTGCAGGCATTAGAGCAACCGATTGGCGTGAACGATTTTGTCGGTCACGCGATGCTCGGTGAAACAATGCGGACACCGATTTGTCTTGATGAGTCGATAACGTGTTTGACGGACGCGAATATCGCAATCGACTTGGAAAGTGCGAAAGTTTTCTGTTTGAAGAGCGGACGTGTCGGCGGCATAACGGAAGCGAAAAAGATTCACGACGCGGCACACGCACAAGACATCAAATCGTACAGCGGTTTTGATATTCAAACATCAATCGGCTACCGATTCGCGTTAGCACTCGGCTCGCTGCAAGGTTGCGAGTTGCCGACCGACTACATACCGCTCAACGATTATCTAACAACAGACATCGGTGAACCAATCACAACAAAGGTAATCACCGAACCGAAACCAACACGTGTAGTCGAACTATGGAAAGCCCCCGGTATAGGTTTTGAACCGGATGTAGCGGCAATAGAAAAGTTGGCGGTGATGAAAAGTGAATGATGTTGATAATGAATCTTTATCTTGTACGAGGTTAAATATAGATAATCTCGTGCGCCAGCGAGACCGTGATTTGATTTTATTTACACTGCAAAACTAAGTCGCCTAGTTTTGTGTTTGTTAGTTGTGAGATGAATTTGCATTTTGATTTGAATAGGAATATGACAGGTTGTGGAATTGTTTGTTTGTCGTATTCTACTATGGTTTCATAATTTGCCAGACCTTTGGAGATTATTAAATCGCTTGCTTTTAGTTCGGTTTTGAACTCCTGACTGCATTGTTCTATGATTGTTCCTACTCCGTCGTTACCGTTGTCAATTACTTTTACTATTTCGGTTAGCCCTACTGCGGCTGCGTCTGATAGTGTTGCGTCGTTTAGTACCGCCGCTCCTCTGACCACTACCGTTATCTTCAATTTGTTCCAACGCTTTAACATCGTTTCTATTAGTAACTTATCGCATACAATTTCACCGCAGTTGTCTGCCAAGTACAGTATCGAACTTGCTTTGTCTGCCGCGTCTTCAAACGTTTGGATGTTGCCTATCAACGGTTGTTCGATTGACTTTTCTATTGCCGCTTGAATGTACTCTTTGCTCAGCGAACCATTCAATGCGTTGTCGATACTGTTACCCGCAATTGCCAGATGAACTGCTGTATCTATCGGTTTTTTGCTTGTGTTGATACGTTCACGCATTATGTCGTACAGACCTAACATCTGACCGTTCGCGGCTGCTTTCTCGGCTGAATACGGGTCGTCGTTTCCTGTCACCGAGCGGATTATTCGTTGGATGTCTTGCGCGAGAAACGGCGGATTTTCTGTGAAACCGCGTTCCAGTGCAATCGCGAGAGCACGCCGCAAAACCTCCGCGTGTAACGTTACATCGCCGGTCGCGTGACGAACCGCTTCAAGTGATTGACGTGTCAGGCAAAGGATGCAGTCCAATGATGCAGGCATAGATATTTTAGATTTATGATTTTAGATTGTGTATGTTGGGAAAACTAATCCCCAATCTAAAATTATTATAGTTCAGTGCTTGCCGCGATTTGGGCTACGTAGCCCTCTTGCGACAATGCTGTCAGGATAATGTTTTTGTGTTCGTGACCGAATGCTTCTAACGTTACTCGCAGTTCGGTACCGCGGTCGCTGTTACGGTTTATGTCAACGAATTGATTATGTTCCAACTTGATGATGTTACCGCGTTCACGTGCTACGATTCCCGAAATGCGGTGGAGTTCGCCCGGTCGGTCTGGCAGGCAAACGCTGAACGTGAAAATTCGTCCGCGATTTCGCAGCCCGTGTTGAACGAGCGACGAAATAGTTATCACGTCCATATTACCGCCGCTGAGCAACGCGACTACGTTTTTACCTTTCACGTTCAGATACTTCAATGCCGCAACCGACAGTAGTCCGGCGTTTTCGACAATCATCTTGTGGCTCTCCATCATATCGAGGAACACATCAACAAGTTTTTTGTCGTCGATTGTAATTATGTCGTCAACGTAACGTTGTATATACGGGAAGACGACATCGCCCGGCGTTCTTACCGCGACACCGTCGGCGATTGTTTCAACTTTTTGCAGCGACATAACTTTGCCTGCGCGTAACGACATCTTCACACACGCCGCACCAGACGGCTCGACACCGATAACCGATACGTCCGGTTTCAATTCCTTCGCGAGCGTCGCCAAACCAGCGATAAGACCGCCGCCGCCGACCGGAACCAAAATAACATCAGTCTCCGGCAACGCTTTTAGAATCTCAAACGCGAGCGTTCCCTGCCCCGCCGCGATGTCGATATCGTTGAACGGATGCACAAACTCATAGCCGTTTTCGTCCGCAAGTTTTACCGCATGCGAGTGAGCGTCGTCGTAAATGTTGCCAGTCAAAACGACATTTGCGCCGTACGCTTTCGTGTTGTTGACTTTTACAAGCGGTGTCGTTTCCGGCATCACGATAGTTGCTTTCGCGCCGTAATGTTGAGCGGCATACGCAAGTCCCTGTGCGTGGTTTCCGGCGGACGCGGTGATGAGACCGCGTTTACGTTGTTCCGGCGAAAGCATCGAAACTTTGTAGAGCGCACCGCGAATTTTGTACGCACCAGTCAACTGCATATTTTCCGGCTTGAACCAAACGTTGTTTCCGGTCTGTGAAAAAGGTTTACTACAAAACAAAGCGGTATCAAAAATCACGCCCCGAAGAACGTCCGCCGCCTGTCGAAATTTTTCTAGTGTTAGCATTTATTGGGGGGATTCGTTACTGCATTTTCCAAAAAATCACAATACGAAAAATACGTAATGCAACTTCAAACTCCGTTCTCTCATTTAACGAGCATCTAATTTTACGGGGTTTACTATTTTGAGTCAATAGGTTTTAGAAGATGCTAATAGATGGGTGTGTAAACTTTAGTGGGGGATTGGTATAATGTCTTTTTTCTCTCCGTTCCCCTTTTACAGACAAGGAAGTCACATGAACACTATCACCTCCCGTTCAGCAACTGAATTTCTGCTTCACGAAAAATTTCAAGCCCTTCTCTCCGAACTCAATACCGTTGGCGATAACGCAAGTTCCGGTCACGTCCTCGACACGGTGTTTGATTCGTGTGGACGACTTTCTCTTCACCGCGATTCGAAAATTAGGTAACGAGACATTGCAACACAAACTTCAAGAACGTATCAACAACGCCGAAAAACAA
>JAITST010000151.1 GCA_031287585.1 Planctomycetaceae bacterium
CACAAGGAAAACTCAAACGACGCGGTCGGTGTTGATAAAGTTCGGGAATTGCTCGGCTCATTAAAAGATTATAATCCATCAGCAAAAGCGGTTTTGGTAACAAACGGAATCTTTTCCAATGAAGCCGAAGTGTTCGCTCAACGAAATAATATCGAATTGATTAACGGCGCGAAGTTACAGGGGTTAATGATAAAAATGAAAAAGTGATTGCATTGCTGCTTTGATCGTGTTCCAGAATTATTGATGTTATGGTCAATAATTCCGGGACACGACCACGAATACCTGCAAAAAATCTGCACTACTTGGAATCTCTGCGAATCTGTTGTATAATGCGGTGACTGTTGTTTGTCGTTTGTTCATACTTAACTTTTATACTACTATGAATCTTCTTGTTACGGGCGGTGCTGGTTATATTGGGTCTCATGCTGTTAAGCAGTTGATTTCGCTTGGGCATAGAGTTGTTGTTATTGATAATCTTTTTCGTGGGCATCGGGAGGCGGTGCCTTCGGAAGTGCCGTTTCATCAACTTGATTTGGCGGAAACGGGCGAGATTATCGGCGTTTTGAAGGAGTACAAAGTTGAAACCGTTATGCACTTCGCGGCTTTGACCTATGTCGGTGAGTCGGTCAACAAACCGCTTTGGTATTACCGTAACAACACGGCAGGTGCGCTCAGTTTACTCGAAGCAATGGAGATATGCGGGGTGAACCGGTTCGTATTCAGTTCGACCGCCGCTACTTATGGCGAGCCGGATTCTGTACCTATCAAAGAGACAAACCGTCAAGCACCTATCAACCCTTACGGTCGGTCGAAATGGTTTGTCGAAGGGATACTCAAAGACCTCGTTATCGCGAACCCGAAATTCGGTTTCGTCGCGTTACGTTATTTCAATGTTGCCGGTGCGTCCGCCGACGGAATAATCGGCGAAGACCACGAGCCGGAAACACATCTCGTACCGAATGTTTTGTACGCCGCGATGGGGAAGCGGGACAAAATTACGGTGTTCGGCAACGACTACCCGACACCCGACGGTACTTGCATTCGCGATTACGTTCACGTTGACGACTTAATCTCCGCTCACGTTCTCGCGATGAATTCGTTGCGTGACGGTGACGCGAAGTTTTACAATCTCGGTATAGGTCACGGCTACTCGGTTGGCGAAATTTTGAACACCGCGAAGTCTGTGACCGGTCGCGACATACCAACGGAGTACGGCGAACGCCGCGCCGGTGACCCCGCACAACTGTACGCTGACAGCACGGTCGCACAAACGGAACTCGGTTGGAAGCCGGTACATACCGACGTGAATGAAGTGATTGAGTCGGCGTGGCGATGGCATACGTCGCATCCGAATGGATATGGGAGCAGGAGGCAGGACGTTTGAGTTGCACCCCTAGCGGAATAAAAATTGTCGTAAACGTTCACAGACATAGTAAGATTAACCGTGAAGGCAAAAAGAAAGAAAAGGATTTTAAATTATTTCTACATATTCGACACACGATTGTCTTGATGGCGGTCCGTTTTACGTTGTCTTTTTTGGTAACTTCTTAAAACTTCCCGCTTTCATTTAGTAAGTTCTTAATTTTACGGATTTTGCTGTTTTGAAAATTAGGTTTTTCGAAGATGCCAATTGTATAATGCCCCAAATTCAAGGAAAATTTGATAAAATGCACAAAACATCAATATCCGTTTACAGTTTGAGACTTAAATTTAACTCTACGAACGCGAGAAAAACTTTTTTTCAAAAAATTTGTGAAAAAAGATTGCGTTGTTGTTGTAAAATAGTATTCCACTGAAAATTACTGTTGCTTGGTACACAGTAAGAATGTTTGGTCGGAAAGCGGATACATATTCCCCTTTCCTTTTGATACTTTTAGACACTCTTGCACAAAGGAGAAATTCGATGAATCGTCTGCGTTCAATTATTTTGTTGTTTGTTTCGCTATTGGTCTGTCATGGTGTTCCGTTACAGGCAACATGTTGGTGTGGAATTGTGTACTGTGTTGGAATTTGGGATGCCCCTTTGATCATTGACACGTCCAAAACCAGAACGGAAATAGAAATTAATACGTTGGCGGAGAGTGGTATATTGAGAAACGGCAGTTGCACAATACCTGGTAATGAAGCACCAAAAAAGACGTGTAGTGTGAATGGTGAATATGGCGAGACAAAAAGGTGGGAGGTAAGTGGTTCTTTACATTATTCATTTTTGGGGTTACAGGGAATAAGAGCGAAGAAGTAACTCTTCGCATTGCTTCGGGATGCACCATTGAAATTACCTCTTGGTGTTCCTGTTGCTACTTACGTGCGCGATGCCGGTACGATATTGTCCACATGGTGGGACTATGTTGGTGTATAAGTGAATCTTGTATTTGGGGGTCTAAGTATTCAGGTACAAATAAGGTGTATAAGTTTCACGGTTGTGTCGAGACACTAACAGATGACAATGACGATGATGACAATAATAGGTGTACAGTTCCATCGGATTGCACTGCGATTTGTCCACAGGGTGGATGATACAGATATTGTTGGCTTGTCCGTTTTGTTATCTCATTACTCTTTCCCCTATAATAACTATGCGTTTTCTATCCATCATTGTTTTAACTGTGTGTATCGTCGTTGGTGTCGTCATGGCATTGGTCGCGCAAAGTGATAGCGAAAGTGCTTCCGTTGCTTTATCGCCAATGACCAATGACAAAGTTCGTGAGTTGTTTCAGAAAGAAAAGTATGCTGAAGCCGAAGTCGCCTACCTGAAATCAGGCGGTACAGATGTTTATTGGTTTGCCCTCTTCAAGGGAAAACAAGGTAAAACAACCGAGGCAATCGCGATTATCAAAAATGAAATTGCGAAACAGGAAACGGACAAACAAAAGTCTGATGCTATTGGTAAAGGTGTTTCTATAATCTCTGACTTTTCGCCGCCTGATGTAACCCGTTTCCTTGCCGAGTTTGAAAATGACCCCGCTATTGCCAATGATATAGGTGCCATTTGTTTTCGTGCAAGACGGTTAATGATACCAGGTGAATTTGATAAGGCGAATGTCCTCGTTGAAGAAATCATTCGCCAATTGCCCAAATATCCCAAATAACAAGATTCGCGCTGTCGAATATACTTTGTATTACATGGTGTCACAACTCTATGCACATGGAAATACAAAAGAGGCATTAGTGTTTTTTGATTTGTTAAGTGAAAAATATCCAAAGATTAGGTTGGACCCAGGTATGCAACTACTTTGGGCGAGTATCGCCGCCAAAGACAAACGGGGTATGGAAGCACTCAAGAAAATTGACTGGGTTATTGAAACTTTCCCTGACCATTGTAAAAATAATCCGGATATGGTTTTAATAACCCAAGCACAAGCTTTTGATGCAGCCGGAGACAAAAAAGAATCGAGGCGACTTTGGGAACAATTGGAGCAATTGATTAAGTCGAATTCTAAATATAGCGGTCTTAAGCAGATGGTTGATAGCAAGTTGATGGGATATCGTCAGGAAGATGAACGTATTAAACAACGGCAAGAAGCTTCTGACGAAGCGAGAAGAAATCCTTATGGTTCAACTTTTCCTGACGCAAATGTTAGTAATGACTACTGGGACGTGCCGCGTATTGTTATGGGGCTTGTCAGCGTTTGCTTGCTTATTATTGCACTTATTATGATGTTCATCAGAAAAAAGAATAAATAATGTTTTCCAATTACTTATTCACTACACCCCTCAAAAATGAAAAATACTATAACGTTTTCCATATTGCTTGCCGGTCTGTTACTCGTTTGCGGTTGCAGTTGGGATCGCTCTGCGTCGAATTTACAGAGTGTCTCGTCCGGTGATGGTTCTGTTGTAAAAAATTTGACATTCGATTTGGGGACGCTGGAAAGCGATTATGTTTTTGATTGTTTAATTGGTAGTGATGATGTAAAGACGGTAAAAAATTATCCGCTCATGTGGATGTGTTGGTCCCAACATTATGGAAGGTGAAATATTAAATTTCAATAAACCGTTTATGGTTAATGTTTCTGTTGAAGGGAAAGCAATGGGGCGAGGAATGCAAGATGTTTTGATTTGTTTTGAAGATGAATCTGCGGTTCAGATTACGGTTAGTTATGTTTATCTGCCTCTACCAACTTGTTCTCCAACTAATCTTCTCTTCAAACAGGACGAAATGGAAAAAACTCTTTGCCTTACATTCCCTCAAGAGAGCGATGTTATTCTTGGTGACATGCCTCCACTACCATTTCTCACGTTTAGCCAAACAACCGAGTCACAAGACGGTACGTCAATGATACGTATTAAATGCGTGTTAGATAGAAGTAAACTGGAAAATGAAAAAGATGGTAATATCCGCATAACCTCTTCCTCAGAAAGAAAACCGGAATTTGTAATACCATATCTCGTCTTGTCACACTGAATAATTCGCAAAGACTGTTCAATTCTGAATTGAAACGCAAATTTTGCAGTATTGCCAAATTGCGTCAACTTAAGAACGCCTAGTACGAAGTTGCTCAACTAATCTTTCATTTGTGCAGAAACAAGGCGAGAAAGTAGTAGATACCAATCGCAGCCGTTCGTGTCCAACGGTACCCGTCTCTATAAACTATTTTCAGTGTTCCATCATAGTCACCGATGATAATTCTGGTAGTTCAACCAGTGTATGCGCAGAGTTTTCTGATTGTTGCGTTTCTTTGTCCAGTTCTACCTGCGTAGTGTCTAATTGTTCGTTAGTTGTTATTATTTCTGTTCTGAAATGCACCTCACCTATACTAAATTCGTCAACATTCGACAACGCTACGTCATGGTCTATCATTTCGCCGTTGTAGTACGTGCCGTTGAGCGAGTTGTGGTCGCGCAGGTACAGCGTGTTGTCTTGTTCAAACAATTCGCAATGTTTGCGGCTGACTGCCTGATGCGAGACTGTCAGTCCTGATTTTTTACTGCGCCCGATTACGCACGGCGTTACTACAATTCGTGTTACGTGATATATGTCATCAACGAAGATTGAGAATTTCAGTTTCAATGTTACTACCCGTTTTTGAAAAGTTTGTTAAATCATTACGCTAGTTGGAACAACCTTCTGAATGTCCACTCTACCAGCAACAACGATGCGATTACATAAAGGAAAATTGTAGCCATATTTTTTTCCGCGTCCGCGTCCAGCACGGCACGTTGACTTCTGATTTTTAGCAAGTCGAACAATTCCGGCGGCGAGTCGATTGTTTTACCGCGGTCATCTGTGAACAAATTTCCGTACAACCCCGACTCACGTTGCGGTGCCGCCGCGATACCTAGTGACTGATAATACTGCCCGCCGCTTTTCTCCGCCAACTCGCGTAAGAGCGGCTCGTTGCGGCTCGGATTCTCACGCTCCAAGTCGCTCATCTGCACTTGTACCGTTCGCTCAATTTTATCCTGTGAACCGGTAAACGCCAACGTAAAACTCCACGCACCTTCCTCTGTCATCGGTAAATGTCCGAGATACGCCCCCGGTACAACAGGGTCGAGCGTCAACTCGTGTTGCGTGATTTTACCTGATGGCGTGCGAACTTCAATCGGTAATTTCGGCAACGTTAGCGGTTTCAGTTGTTCGTCGTTCGCAACAACACGCAACGCCGCGATACCGCCGAGCGAATAACGCCGTTTATCTGTCGCGAGCGAACCTCTATCCGATTCACGCTGCAACCTGCCTTGTGAAACGTGACGTATCATCTTCGTATAAAGTTTTTCAAAGTAAGCCGGTTCGAGCCGCCGTAATCGCCAAACCTCACCGCTACCGAGATACAACACGTGTCCCGCGCCGTAAAATTGTTCCGCAAAAACAACCGCCGCCCCGCTTATCCCCAGCGATGTCGTGTCAACTTCCGCGAGCAACGATGCCGTCGGCTTCACGCCCTTCACGATATTTACCGCGTAAAAGCCGCTGAATTCCGACCATACCGCACGCGATTCCGCATCGCTATCAAGCGGACGCAGATACTCCGCATCGTCGCCCGCCCGCGTAAATTTAAGCGGCATCGGTTGTGCCTGCGAATGATAACGTTGCTCGCCAACCGACAGTTTCGCGTGAACATCAACCGGGTACATCGCGCGTATCTTCGCCGTTCGCGAATCCGTCACCCAACCCGTTATCGAATCAACAATGTTAATCTGTCCCGCGACCGCGATAAGTCCGCCGCCTTGCCGCGCGACCCAATGTTCGAGAGTATCAATCTCGGTATCGCCAAGTTCCGACCAATTCGGGTCAAACGCAATCACACAATCGTACTTCGCCATCTCCGTCGCGTTATCGGGAAAGTGCATCAGCCGTTCGTCCGCACTATGCGTAACATTCGCCGCAGCCCACGGCAAGTAAACGTCAACCTGCATTCCCTTATCGCGCGCGATTTGCGCGAGCAGGAATTGATAATCACGCGACGGACCACTGGCATACAACAGGATACGGTCTTTGTGGTCGACGATTTCGAGTTCGGCTTCGGTCGCGTTGTCAGCATCGTTCGTGTCGTCCGGCGGCGGCACAATTCGCAGTACCAACTTGTGTTTGCCGATGTCTTCGTTACGAATTTCGAACTCGCTAACCACAGAACCGCCGGGTGTTAGTTCGATTGTTTTCTCACCAACTTTGGTACCGCTATTGTTACCAACGTTATCACTACCGCCGCTACCATCTTGAATATACAACTCAATCGGTAACTTCACCGTTACCGCCGCCGCCCCTTCACCGCCGACCATCTCGACTTGTGTTCGTACAATGAACGGGTCACCAGCGAACGCACGCTCGGCGGTGTCGATGGAGACGGCACGAAAGTTTAGCGGCTGACGCAACGCTCCGATACCGAGCGTGAATATCGGCAAGTTAGCACGTGAAGCGGCTTCAATCGCGGCATCAATTCCCGCACCAGCGTTTTGCCCGCCGTCCGAAATCAGCACAATACCGCTCACAGGTTCGCTGCGTTCACGTTGTATCAGGTCGTACAACGTTTCACCGAGCCGAGTTTGTTCACCGTTAGCGGTGAGAGCGGAGAGCGGGTTTTGCGGTTCGGTACTGTTGTCAATTTCGGTATTGGTATTAGCATTACTGTCACGGTTGTTGTCAGCGACGGCGCGGGGTGTTGCGGCTGTACCGTTACCGTGTTCTTCGAGAAGAATACGTTCAAGCGACTGGTCGAATTTATAGACAACAACATCGTGCTTTTCGCACAAACGTTTTATCAAGTCACTACGTTCGAGCCAATCGACAGCAGCGGCGAGACGTGTAGGACCGACTTCGTTAGCAACTTTTCCGCTGTTTGTGTTGCCCGCGTTATCAATTACGGTTTCATATTTTTTTTCGAGTGAAGTAAACAAATCGCGATTAGCCATACTTGCACTGGTATCAATCAGAATGGCGACACGGCTTGTACCAACAAGATGCTCCCAACGCGGCGCGAGAAAGTAACCAAACAAAGCAACCAAAACCGCAATTCGCATAACCCCTAGCAACCACCGCTGCCAAAACCGTAAATCAACAGCATCCCGCCGATACCGCCGCACAATGTAGTACAAAAACAAAATAACAACCACGCAAGGCAAAAACCAGTCGCTATTATCCTGTATCCGACCAAAACGAAAAACTGTTTCCGGTGACATAGTGTATGTGGGTGACAAATGAATGGGTGAACAAATAACACTATAATTGTAACAGTTAGTTTGTCAATGTAAATACGATGCGACAAATTATCAGTAAGAACAAAGCAGCGGCATAATATACCGAACACGGTTGAAACTTGTAGAGACGTGTTTCCACAGATTTTCCCCCAAAGGTTGCTAGAAGCGTCCATCACAAAACGTTCTCGCACTGCAAGCAATATTACTTTTTCTGTCCACCATCTTCTTCCTTCTTCGGAGCGTCTGCCCACGGTTTTGGAATATCGAGGTCAACATCTGATGTCACCTCACCTTTATCGTTCCATTCAACCTGACGACCGAAAAGACGATTTTTGACTATCGTTTTGTATGACGCAGGATAACCGGTGGGGTGAAAGGTGACTTCTGTTCCATTGCCATCAATATTTACAATGAGGCGGGATTCTGGTTCATTATTTTTGTTTGATGAAATTATAGTCTGTTGTATTAAATTTCCTTCAACATATTTTGTAATGCGATTATCGTTAAAGGTTAGTATAAATCCATTTACCAATCTCAAGTCAAACTGATTTTTGACCGATTGCTTTTCAGATGTTTGTGATACAAAGAGATGAAGGATGGATTTGTCACGAAAAAGAATTTCGGTGGATACATTCAGACGCTGTGGCTTTAGATATTGATTATTTGTCAGCGAAGTACAATCATCATTATTGATTGCTTCAATATACGAACATATCCTGCTAATAACAACAGCATGTTGTTTTTTTGATGTCAGGTCGATAGATGGCGTGGGTATCTTCTCATAAATTTTTGATGAAAAATTATCATTGTTCTGATGAATACCATGTTCGGGCGAAACAGCACGATACTGCCGTAGAATATCCTCGTAATCAAAATCATATTTCCCTTTGGAATCTTCTAGCAATTTTCCCTCTGAACTCCATTTTCGGATTCTATATTTATCTTCAAAATCTTCAGACAATAAATTTACATTAGTACCATCTATCATCACTTCCCTATGTTCTAAACCATTTTCAACGCCACTTTCATAATAAGAGACGCTCCGACTTCTGTCAGATGAAATCTGTACGAGAGTGAAAAAATGATTACTGGTATTCCTTAATCTTTTACCAACCATAACCTGTGCAAGTTTATAGACATA